>NZ_JACKYY010000033.1:0-37191 GCF_015100075.1 Acidithiobacillus sp. HP-11 | reverse complement strand
ATACGGGACAACTCGGACCGCTCTTCGCTGGTTAAAGTGACTGTGGGCGCAACTCGCAAGGCTCGACTCCATTCATACCCTCAACATGGAGCTATTTTATCATCATTAACCTTAAGGTTCACCAAGAATGCAACACTACACTAGTACACGCCGAAATTCCCTTAGGCCACCTGCGGTTGATTCAATGGGTTTTCGAACCCCTGCGCGGATTTCAGCGCAATTTCTTTTTTCAGCACAAGATTGTTCATCCTCATTCGCATAGGGCAGAGCCACCATCATGAAAATTGCGCAGGAAATACTTGCGGATCTGCGCTTCGGGTTTCGTCGTAATGTCCCTATGATCCAGCAATCCGAAACTGCCGAATGTGGCTTGGCCTGCCTGGCCATGATTGCCGGTTATCATGGCTATGCCATTGATCTTCCTAGCCTGCGCAGGCGTTTCGGCAGCTCTCTCAAGGGCGTCAATCTTAGCCAGTTGATACGGATGGCTGCAGCCCTACGGTTGGAATGCCGAGCATTACGGTTGGAACCACAAGATGTTTCCAAACTAAGAATGCCTTGCCTGCTGCATTGGCAGGACAATCACTTTGTTGTCCTGGTGGCTGTCCATCGACAGCATGTGGTGATTCATGATCCGGCACGGGGTATGCGTGTGCTAACCAAGGGAGAGTTTACCGAAGGTTTTGCGGGAGTGGCTATGGAATTGACACCTGCTGCCAATTTTCAGCCAGCTGAACAAAAAGTGTCAATTTCCCTGCCAGCCCTAACGGGACCTGTGCATGGCCTTCGTGGTGCTTTAATGCGCATTTTTATTTTAGCATTTATTTTGGAACTGCTAGGTATTCTCGGCCCTTTTTACATGCAATGGATAATTGATGAGGTGCTGGTCATCAATGATTATCATTTGCTAACTCTGCTCGGTATTGTCTATTTGTCGGCAACCGTATTTTCCGCGCTGTTTTCTGGCCTGCGCTCCTGGGTAGTCATCCATATCAATGCCACACTAGGCGTGCAGTGGGCGGCCAATGTGTTCGCGCATCTGATGCGCCTGCCACAGGATTTTTTCGAAAAACGCCAAATTGGTGATCTGGTCTCTCGTTATGGAGCGATTCAAGAAATTCGCAACACCATCACGACTAAATTGGTTTCGGCCAGCCTGGATGGTCTTCTAAGTGTGGCTATTCTGGTAGTCATTGCCATCTACAGTCTGCGACTTACTGCCATCGTGTTGGTCGTGTTTGCGCTATATCTCCTCCTGCGTTGGATGGTGTTCTATCCATTGCGGGCTGCGACAGAGCGTCGGATTTTCGCTGCAGCCCGACAGCAAACCTACTTGCTGGAATCCATACGTGGAATTCAGACCCTAAAGCTGTTCAATCGAGAAACGGAACGAAGTGCCATATTCAGCAATTTATTGGTGGAAACCACCAATCAGAATATACGCGTTCAGCAATTGACCTCGCTTTTTGATGTCGCGCAAAAGTTTCTGATCGGGATCGGTCACGTTGTAATTATCTGGATTGCCACACTGATGGTGATGCACACAGAATTCACAGTGGGTATGTTAGTAGCATATGCCACCTATGCAAGCCAGTTTATGAGCCGAGGCGATGGGCTAATCAATGCCTGGATTGAATTCCGCATGTTACGCCTTTACGGAGAACGCTTGGCAGATATCGCTTTGACACCACCTGAAGCCCATCGCGAAGCCACTTACCTGGGTGCAGAACCCAAGGCGGAGCTTGATCTAGAAGGCATTCATTACCGATACGCCGAAACTGATCAATGGATTTTACAGAATCTGTTCCTGCACGTCGAAGCAGGGTCGTCGATTGCCATCATCGGCCCCTCTGGAAATGGCAAGACCACGCTGGTGAAAGTTCTTTTAGGACTAGTAACCCCCGAACAAGGCACGATTTGCTATGGTGGTGTGGACCTGAGGCACCTAGGTTTGCAGCGCTATCGAAGCTATATTAGCGCCGTCATGCAATCCGACCGGCTGTTTGCTGGAAGCATCGCAAACAACATCGCTTTCGCAAATCCTGATACGCCGCTGGAGAAAATTATTGAAGCGGCGTGTTTGGCTGGCATTCACGCAGAAATCAGCGCAATGACCATGGGCTACGAGACATTGGTAGGGGACATGGGATCCACCTTGTCTGGGGGCCAACAACAACGGATATTTCTGGCTCGTGCCCTGCTAGCTAAACCACGTATTCTGGTCCTTGATGAAGCCACAAGTCACCTGGACCCGGCCACAGAAAAGCAAGTCAATGCTCATATCCGCGATCTACAGATTACCCGGATTGTTATCGCCCATCGACCAGATACTGTCATGCAATGTGACCGCATCTATCATTTGGGAGAAGGGCATCTTACGGAAATCGATCGGGAAGAATATCGTTTGGCTCTTTGGAATAGCCAACAACCTGTCATAAAGAATCCGGTTGTGACCCCGCCCACTGGTAGAGCATGAAGGCCCGAAGATATATTTTTCCGAAATGGACGATCCGGGCGACCGTATCCGTGTGCGGTTTTTGGCTTTTGCTTTGTAATCTTCCGGCATCTGCGTCCATGATTTATCCCGCCAAAGGCTTTTTTGCCGACCCTTGGGACACGCGCGCACTGGTTCCTCCGGTGGGACAATACCGTGCCGCATCAGGTCCAGTGGTGCATCTACCTGCGGTTCAGATGCCATCGTCAAAGGTGTTGGAACACCTAAAAACCCTCCCAGAACTCACCGCTTGGGCATTGGCCCACAATCCCCAAACATCTGGCGCCTGGGCGAATCTTGAGGCACAGGCCGCAACTCTGGGGTACACCAAAGGACTCTGGTTGCCGATAATCAGCGCACAGATACAAGGACAACGTAACGAAACGCTTTATAGTACATCACTCCTCAATACGCCAGCCCAGAATGGTCTATATAGTTCCCTCAGTTTAAGTGAGGTGCTGTTTAATTTCGGTTACCGCCAAGCCAATGTCAGTGCAGCACATGCTACCGCCTTGGCAGCCCGCTACAGTGCAAATGAAACCCTGCAGACGGTCGCTTTAGATGTCGCCGATGCATATTATGGTCTGGCAGAATCCAAAGCCATTGTGGAAACTTATCAACGAGGGGTACGAGAGGCTCGAATGATTTATCGGTCAACACGCACCCAATACCGTGCTCACCTCAAGGCGATCACGGATGTATATCAAGCCAAGACGGAACTCGCACAGGCACAGGAAGACCTCGCTTCAGCGCAGGGGTCGCTACAGGCTAGCCAGGGACAACTTGCTGAGAGCGTTGGTTTGCCGATCTCCGTGAGGGTTCACATACACCGCCTTAGGCCCCCTAAAGTTCCACATGCACCGATCGTCTCTCATTGGTTGCATCTAGCGTACCATCAAAACCAAGCCATTCGAGCTGACCTGGAAACCATGGCGGCCGCGCGACACAACATTTCCGTAGCCAAATGCCAAGGGCTTCCATCACTATCTCTGGTGGGCAGTCTCGGCAAGAATTTTTTTCAGCAGAACCCAGACCAGGAAAGCTTCTCGGTAGGGCTGCAATTAAATGTACCACTTGACACCAATTTTCAGGCGCAATATCAAGTACAGAAGGCTCGCGCCTTATATCAAGAAGCCCGCGCGCAAGCCCAGCAGGCAATTCAAAATATTTTTCTACAGGTATGGAAGGCTTATTTTCAGTGGCAAAGCAGCTACCGCGCCTATAAGGCTGCACAGTCACAAGTTCAAAATGCGCAAAAAGCCTTATCGGGTATACGTACCCAATATCGGATTGGTCTGGCGAATATCCTCGACCTCGTGACAGCAGAAGAAAATCTTATCAATGCTAGAGTCACAAAATCCGAGCAATTAGCGGCATATTACCAGTTTCAGGCTGAGCTTTATCGTTATGCCGGAGTTGCGTTACTAACAAGGCCATTAAACACCCGACCATAGTGCAATACTACATAGGGCATGAAAGGATTAATGGGCGCAGCTTGACGATGGAAGGACGATAGGTGCTTCGCCGGATGGGGATTCTTCTGCGCAAACAGTTGGGGATAAGCGTGAAGGAATTCGCCAAGGTATCTGGCGCGCACGCTGCGGTCAACAAACCTAAATTCGGCAGTTACTTCTGCTGAAATGACATTATCGATTTGAGAGGAATCACCTTTCACTAATGAATAATTAGGGGAAGAGGTGGCGTCGCGGGTCGGCAATATTGCGGCATTGCAGGGTCACCATAATAGAGCCGCCTTGGGGGCGACGTAATGGTACCACCTGCCGCTTAATTATCTTAATCTCAAATTCTATTGAACCGGTTACCTTCCTCGCTTTTGGAGGGAACCATGAGCAACAGGAGATTTGAGATGTTTACGATTCGTCAGATTTTGGTATGGATGCGCCAAGGCAAAACTGACCGCAGCATTGCCGGTGCTGGAATCATGGGCCGTAATAAATTGAGGTTTTTGCGGCAGCAAGCTGCACAAAGGAACTGGCTGGCTGGGTCCTCGGCAGCCATTACCTGAGGATGCCGAGATGGCGGCAGATCTACAGCGGCCACCAGAAGTGCAACCACCCCAGAGCCTCTCCCGTCTCAGAGAGCATGAGGAACGCATAACTGCGTAGGTGGCTCACGGTATACAAGCATTGAGCTTCTAAATCGCATTATTCGGACAACGCAAAATCAGTAAGTTAAGCCATCTTTGACAAGCGAGTTTTAGAAAACTGAAAAAATGTTTTTCAGTTTTCTATCATCCTGTTACTGGAGCTTGCGAGTCAGATTTGGGAGCAGGATGTCGTAGGTTCGAATCCTATCGCCCCGACCAATTAAAACAGGCACTTGGCACATGCGGCCAAGTGCCTTTGTTTTTATTTACATCAGGATCCCAGCACTTTGCGGGCATTGGTGAATATCTGCATCCACGGCGTCAATTCGCCCCAATCTGCTGGTGCCCAGCTCATTTGCAGGCTACGCACGACCCGCTCGGGATGCGGCATCAAAATGGCAACCCGACCATCTTCATTGCAGAGCCCGGTGATCCCTTCCGGCGATCCGTTGGGGTTGGCCGGATAGTGACGTGCCACTTGCCCCATGGCGTCCACGTAACGCATGGTGACCGGTGCAGGAGACCCTTCGGTGGTACTGTCAAAGTGGGCACGGCCTTCGCCATGGGCGATGACAATCGGTGCATAGGTTCCGGCCATCCCGCTAAACCACAGGGAAGGAGAGTCCAGCACTTCCACCATGGCCAGGCGGGCTTCAAATTGCTCAGAACGATTGCGGGTAAATAATGGCCAATGCCCGGCTCCGGGAATGATTTCCCGCAATTCAGCCATCATCTGGCAGCCATTGCAGACACCCAGGGCCAGGCGCGATTCATCTGCAAAAAACGCCGCAAACTGGTCCAGCAATGCCGAATGAAACAGAATGGACTTGGCCCAACCAGCCCCGGCACCCAGCACATCGCCATAAGAAAAGCCGCCACAAGCTGCCAATGCCTGAAAATCATTGAGGCGATAACGTCCACTAGTCAGATCACTCATGTGGACATCCACAGCCGTGAATCCGGCACGGTGAAAAGCAGCCGCCATTTCAACCTGACCATTGACGCCCTGCTCACGCAAAATGGCCACTTTGGGCTGCACACCCTGCTGAATCATGGGCATCTGCGGACTGAAGGGAACACGGGAGAAAAGCGGAGCTTCCATTGCGGTCGCGGCAGCAAATGCTTCTTTGGCGCATTGCGGATCGTCACGCAACGACGCCATCTGATAGCTGTTTTCAGTCCATGCCTGCAGCAACTCCGCAATGGGTTCGTTCAGTAATACCTGTTCACCCTGCAGTACCCGCAGCTGCCAATGCCCGACATGCACGGTACCAAGGCACTGAGCCCGGGTGTCCAGATCCTTTTCCGCAAAAATGCCCCGCACGGTTTCCCGATCTTTGGCCGCTACCTGAAGCAATACGCCCGGCTCCTCCGCAAACAGGAAAGACCAGACATCGGCCCCGGCAGGCAGCACCATATCCGCTCCGCAACGACTCGCAAATGACATTTCACACAGCGTAGCCCACAGCCCGCCATCGGCACGGTCATGATAGGCGAGCACGAGTTCCTGTTCACGCAAGCTGCATAGCGCCGCAAAAAGTTTACGCAACAGTTCAGGCTGATCCATGTCCGGCGTTTCCGCGCCCATTTGCCCCACTGTCTGGGCGAGGATAGAAGCCCCCAGACGGCCCTGTCCTAAATCAACCAGCCATAAATCCGTCTCTTCCTGGGCCGCCCACTGGGGCGTCCAGGTCTTGCGCAGATCCTGCACGGGCGTAAAAGCCGTAATAATCAGGGAAAGAGGAGAGACGACCGCTTTGTCCTGCCCTTCTTCCTGCCAGAGCGTGCGCATGGACAAGGAGTCTTTTCCCACCGGAATGGCCAGATCCAGGGCAGGACAAACTTCCAGGGCTGCTGCCTTGACGGCATCAAAGAGAGCTGCATCTTCGCCGGGATGATCCACTGCCGCCATCCAGTTGGCCGAGAGCTTGATGTTATCCAGTACCCGCACATCTGCCGCCCAGAGATTGGTCAGTGCTTCAGCAATGGCCAGGCGCGCGCTGGCCACAGGGTTCAGAACTGCCACTGGCGCCCTTTCGCCAATGGCCATCGCCTCACCGTGGGTATTCCAGAAATCTGCTGCAGTCACTCCACAGTCAGCAACCGGCACCTGCCAGGGACCGACCATCTGATCGCGGTGAATCAGGCCCCCCACGCTCCGGTCGCCAATGGTAATCAGAAACTCCTTACTGGCTACCGAGGGATGACGGAGCACCGCATAGGCAGCATCGCGCAAAACCGTTCCAGACAGGTCCAGAGATTGGGTCTGAACCATTTGATGCCGGCTGTTTCTTTCCATGCGCGGCGGACAACCCAGTAGCGCGCTGAGTGCCATATCTACAGGAGTATCCTGCAGGAGCGCATCTTCGACCAGAAGGACATCTTCTTCCACAGCCTCACCCAGTACGGCGTAGGGGCAACGCTCACGCTGACAAATGGCCTCAAAGCGCGGCAAATCCTCTGGAGTAACCGCCAACACATAGCGCTCCTGCGCTTCATTACTCCAGATTTGCATGGGCGACATGGCGGGTTCTTCATTAGGTATCGTGCGCAACTGCAGGCGCCCGCCCCGACCCCCATCATGTAATAACTCGGGAACGGCGTTGGATAATCCACCGGCACCCACATCATGAATGGAGAGGATGGGGGAATCCTGGCCCAAAGCCACGCAGCGTTCAATCACTTCCTGGGCCCGCCGTTGCATTTCAGGATTACCCCGTTGCACCGAGGCAAAATCCAGTTGTTCATCGCCCGATCCGCTGGCCACACTGGAAGCGGCACCGCCACCCAGACCGATGAGCATAGCCGGACCACCAATCACCAACACTTTCGCGCCGATCGGCAAAGGCTGTTTTTCCACCATCTGCGGGCGGATTTGCCCCAACCCTCCGGCCAGCATGATGGGCTTGTGGTAACCGCGATGCACCCCATCGTGATCACACTCAAAAACCCGGAAATAACCGGCAATGGCCGGACGTCCAAATTCATTGTTGAAAGCAGCCGCACCCAGCGGTCCACCGCGCATGATTTCCAGAGCGGAACGAATCCGCGCCGGCTTTCCATAAAAAGGCTGTTCCCAGGACTGGGTATAACCCGGAATACGCAGATGAGATACCGAGAACCCGGTCAGACCCGCCTTGGGTTTGCCGCCCCGCCCCGTGGCCCCTTCATCCCGAATTTCCCCACCACTGCCCGTGGCCGCGCCCGGAAAGGGAGAAATGGCCGTTGGATGATTGTGGGTTTCCACCTTCATCAAAATGGCGGTGTTTTCTTCCGTTGGCCGATACTGACCGTCGGCAGCCACGGCAAAGGGCTGACTGGTCATGATACTCGCCATGACTGCTGCGTTGTCCTTGTAGGCAGATAAAGTGCCTTGCGGATTCAGGCGATGGGTTTCACGGATCATGCCAAACAGACTCTGGGACTGATTTTCGCCATCCAGATGGTAGTGGGCGTTAAATACCTTATGGCGACAATGCTCGGAATTCGCCTGGGCAAACATCATCAGTTCGGCATCACTGGGATCTCGGCCCAAATCTGAAAAATAATCCTTCAGGTAATCCAGTTCAGCAGGAGACAACGCCAGTCCCATGCTGCGATTGGCTTCAGTCAAGGCCGTCATGCCCTCTGCCTGCAGCGCCACCCGCCGCAAATGTGCCGGCTCGGGGTGCTTGAAAATGGCCTCGGCTGCATCCCAGTCAGAAAGCACAGATTCGGTCATGGGATCATGAAGCTGCCGACGGATTTGCTCCATTTCTGTCGTGCTGAAAATACCCACTCCGGCACGCATCAGCGTATAGGACACACCGCGCTCGACCCTGCGGACGTTGCCAAGCCCGCAATGCCGGAAAATTTCGCTGGCTTTGCTCGACCAGGGAGAAATGGTACCCAGGCGCGGCAACACGCAAATTTCCTGAATTCCATCCTGGGACTCTTCGGTAAATGGCGTTCCATAGTGCAGCAGAGCGGTGACCACACCAGTTTGTTCGGCGTTGAGGGCTTCACTCAGGTCAAGCAGATGCACAAAGCGCGCATTCAGATAAGCAACCGGAAGGTCCGCTTCTTGCAGGAGTTTCAGCAGATGTTGCAGACGAAAGGCAGAAAGGGCCGCAGAGCCGCGCAGCAGCAGCATGAAGTGTTTCCTCGCTTAAAAATCAGACCTGGAACCGATAATAAACTTAAAGGGGCACACCCAGACGTTGGGCTACTTCCAGATAGGCTTCCACCACCCCGCCGAGATTACGCCGGAAGCGATCCTTATCCATTTTTTCCAGACTTTGGGCATCCCATAATCGACAACCGTCGGGGCTGAATTCATCACCCAGATATAATTCGCCGTGAAAACGTCCAAATTCCAGCTTGAAATCCACCAGAATCAGGTTGGCTTTGGCAAACAAAGCCTTCAATAACGTATTTACGCGCATGGTCCAGCGCCGCATGGCTTCCACCTCTTCTGCACTGGCCCAACCAAAGGTGCGAATATGTGCGGTGTTGATCATGGGATCATGCAAGGCGTCATTTTTCAGAAAAAACTCCAGAGTCGGGGGTTCCAGTATCCGTCCTTCCTCAATACCCAGTCGCTTCGTTAAAGAGCCTGCAGCACGATTGCGAACCACGCATTCCACCGGAATCATTTCCAGGCGGCGCACCAGACTTTCGCGCGCATCCAGACGCCGGATAAAATGGGTCGGCACGCCCTCGGATTGCAGGTACTCCATGATAAAAGCATTGAAAGCATTATTGACCTCGCCCTTGCGGGCAAGCTGCTCGACTTTTTCTCCATCAAAAGCCGAAGTGTCATCCTTGAAGTGCAGAATCAGCTCATCTTCCACGCTGCTGGCATAAACAATTTTGGCCTTACCTTCGTACAACGCCTGACGTTCACTCATTGCGGCTGTCCTTTCGGAAAGACCCGCGCAAAGATGCGATCAATGTTGCGGGTGTGGTAAGCAAGATCAAACAATTCTGCCAGGTCATTTTCCTGCAGATACTGCGAAACATCTGGATCCGCAGCCAGCAGCGCCTTGAAATCGGCATTATTTTCCCAAACCTGCATGGCATTGCGCTGGACGACACGGTAAGCGTTTTCCCGCAACATGCCCTTGGCCGTCAAAGCCAGCAATACCCGTTGAGAGAAAATCAGACCATGCATTTTATTCAGGTTATCCATCATATGCTGAGGATAAACCACCAGTTTTTCCAGCAACCCACTGGCCCGGTGGAACATGAAATCCATGACAATGCAGGCATCCGGGCCAATAACCCGCTCCACACTGGAATGGGAAATATCCCGCTCATGCCAGAGGGCAATGTCTTCCAGCGCCATGCTGGCATAGCCGCGCAGCAGGCGCGCCAAGCCGGTAAGATTTTCGGAAAGAATGGGATTGCGCTTGTGCGGCATGGCGGAACTGCCCTTCTGCCCTGCTGTAAACGGTTCTTCGGCTTCCAGGACTTCCGTACGCTGCAGATGCCGGATTTCCACCGCGATTTTCTCGATGGAACCGGCGATGATGGCGAGAGTATTGAAAAACTCGGCATGACGATCACGGGAGATCACCTGGGTGCTGGCCAGCTCCGGGCTGAGGCCCAACTCCCGGCAAACCGCTTCTTCTATGTCCGGGTCGATATTGGCAAAAGTACCCACCGCTCCGGACAGCATTCCCGCAGAAACTGCCGCAATGGCACGCTGCAGACGCTGGTGATTACGCTGCGCCTCGGCATACCAGACCGCCACTTTCAGACCAAAAGTAATGGGCTCGGCATGAATGCCGTGAGAACGGCCCATCATGACCGTATCCTTGTATTTCCAGGCGAGTTGCTCCAGCGCGGCACAAACCCGCTCCATGCCTTTCAGGAGCAGTTCACCGGAGCGCTTGAGCTGCAAGCCGAACCCCGTATCCACCACATCTGAGGAAGTGAGTCCCACGTGAATAAAGCGACTGGAAGGCCCCACAAATTCTGCCACGGAGGTCAAAAATGCAATGACGTCATGCTTCACTTCCAGCTCGATTTCAGCAATGCGGGCACTGTCAAAAGCCGCCTTTGCTGCAATTTCTGCCAGGGCCTCGGCCGGGATCTCGCCACGCGCAGCCAGAGCGCGACAGGCGGCCAGCTCGACATCCAGCCACGCCTGATATTTAGCGTCCTGAGTCCATAAGGCACCCATTTCCGGGCGCGTATAACGCTCAATCATGCATTACCCCCGGATTGCGGGGTCAGGGCCGTCTGCAACTTGTTGAGCAGTTCCACCGACCACTTGGGTGCTGTTTTACCCACCCCCGGCTCGGTTTCCAGAACGCTACCGGAGTTGTCTTTCATGGCCAGCAGGCGGACCCGCACCGAAACCGGCTCCTGATCTTTCGGGCTGCTCCAGATAGCCTTGATGCTGTCCCAGGTACGGTTCAGAATCCCGCCCACAAAACCCTGCTTTTGCCGGGCCTGCTTACCGCCTTCATGAATCATCACCGACCAATCCCCCATTCCTTCGCTGCGAACTGGATAACCCAGGCCTTGCAGGGCCACCTCAACGGCTGGTTGGGCTTTGGCAGGAACCGCATTCAGAACCAGATAAGGACCACCATCATCCCGATAGCGCGTCACCTTGATTTTGGGCATTTCTGCCAGCAGCACCGACTGGCTCAGACGCTTCTGCACAGCCTGCAGCAAGTCGCGATTATGATCGGCATCGGCAGGGACTTTTTTCCATTCCACCGAACTGCCCTGGGGGTTATTCCAGTAACGCTCCTGCTGGATACTTAAAACCTGATTACCATCGGTGGCGGTCTGCAAATGAAAAGCATAGCGTTCACGATGTGAAGGCGCCAGGGTATTGCCGAAAAAGGCCGAAATACCGGTACGGAAATTATGCCAGCCAGTCACCAGTTCACCCTGCTCCGGCGCAAATTTTTCGATAGGGGTCTTGCTGGCTGCCAGGGTTTCCTTGACTGCAGCCCATATCTGCTCAGGTTTGGCCTGCGTCGTCAGGCTCAGATCTGCACCGCTACCGACAATTTGCGAACTGACCCCGGCCAACGGTTTTTCTTCTATGGGCATTTGGCCGGGCGCTTCACGCGGCTGGAAAACCCCATATCCGCCCATGGTGCTATCCGACACGCTAGCAGGATTTACAGGTCCTCCTGGAATAGTCACTCCCGGCGCCGGGACCTGCGCCAGCAGGTCCGGCGGAACGGCCAAGGGTTTCATCACCTGCGAATCTTCATACTTCGGACCCGTACTTGTATGCAGGAAAGGAATATACGAACACCCTCCCAAACCCAGACTGGCAACCACGGCAAGAGCAACATAACGGCGCATGCAAAACCCCACTAAACGCGACAGAGCGCGAAAAAAATCAAAGACAATGCGCTGCGTGCAAACTGCTGCGCAGACGCTCGTGATACATTTCGGACAACGGAGTCAGGGGCAATCGCAACGCCGGTCCCACTCTTCCCATTTCCTGCAAGGCCCATTTCACCGGGATGGGATTGGACTCTACGAACAAGTCACGATGCAGACCCAGCAACTGAGCGTTTACCGCCCTGGCGGCCACAAACTCCCCTGCCAGCGCCAGATTGCACATTTCAGCCATGAGGCGCGGGGCGACATTGGCCGTCACGGAAATGACCCCTCTGGCCCCCAAAGACATGGCCGCCAAGGCCGCCGCATCATCTCCGGTATACACTTCAACCTGATCACCACACTGATGGAGGATTTCGGCCACCCGCTCGACTTTACCACTGGCTTCCTTGATACCCACCACACAGGCGCGCGGCGCCAGGCGGGCCACAGTTTCCGGGAGAATGTCTCCCGCCGTGCGACCGGGCACATTATAAAGGATCATAGGAAAATGGCAGGCCTCGGCAATAGCCGTATAATGCTGAAAAAGCCCCTCCTGAGTCGGTTTGTTATAGTAGGGGGAAACCAGAAGCGCCGCATCTGCCTTGGCTTCCATGGCCGCTTTGGTCAGACTGATGGCTTCATGGGTGGCATTGGCACCGGTTCCGGCAATGACGGGTATCCGCCCCTTGACCTGCTCAACGACGCTTCGAATCACCGTAACATGTTCTTTCATTTCCAAGGTGGCAGATTCACCGGTGGTACCAACAGCTACCAGCGCATGCGTGCCTTCACTGATATGCCACTCCACTAAATCCCGCAATGCCTTATCGTCCACAGCGCCATCTGCGCGCATGGGCGTCACCAAAGCTACCATACTGCCGTGAAACATGATTTTTATGCTCCCGCTCTTACGCGTTCCATTTCTGCATGGGATGGTACTTGCCCGACAGAGGGCTGGCAAGGCAAAGGGATCAATTGGCTGGCTGACCCCGCGTCATAACCAACTCCATAACACTCTATTCCAGACAGTCTTGATGCATCTGTACCTCAGTATGGATGCCCGTTAAAATACAAAGCTTATGAAAAACTTTGCTCAACATGAATCAACCGCCTCACTCGCAGAAATTGTGGGTGCCATAAGCTTCGCATTGGATCTAACCGAGGGGCAGCCAGCCGGCCATTCTTTGCGCTGCACCTGGATTGCCATGCATATCGGTCGTGAATTACGGCTTGACGATACTGCCTTAACCGACCTGTACTACTCGGTATTACTGAAAGACGCCGGTTGCAGCAGTAACGCCGCGCGTCTGTGGGAGCTTTATGGCACCGATGAAAGACTGGTCAAAAAAGACTACAAGCTGGTAGACAATCAGAATTTTTTGCAGCTAGCCAAATTTGTGTTTCGTCACGTTGGTCAACATGAGGATATTCTGGGAAAAATGCGTCGTGTTGTGCATCTTGGCAGCAAAGGAGAAGAACTGGCGACAGAACTGGTTCAAACCCGCTGTGAACGTGGATCCAATATAGCGCTAAAATTAGGTTTCAACGCAAAGGTTGCCGAAAGCATCAAGAGTCTTGACGAGCACTGGAACGGTAAAGGGCGTCCGGAAGGCTTAAAAGGCAACCAGATTCCATTGTTTTCACAAATAGCCCTGATTTCTCAGGTCATAGATATTTTCTACAAGACAGGATCACGCCATGACGTCCATAAAGAGCTGCGTCAACGTCAGGGAACTTGGTTTAATCCTGAGATAGTAAAAGCTTTTCAGGCACTTTATCGGACCGATGGGTTTTGGGAAGGACTTAAGGATGAAGGGATTGAGTCACGCGTCAGCGCCCTGGAACCCGTATCCTGCAGAACATTTATTGACGAGGACAGATTAGATCATATTGCAGAGGTTTTTGCTTCCATAGTCGATATAAAAAGCCCCTATACACATGATCATAGTCGTCGGGTAAGCCTTTACACTGACGGAATTGCGGAACAAATGGGGTTCACCCCAGAGCATCGACGCTGGTTGCGACGTGGTGCGTTATTGCACGATGTAGGAAAGCTTGGCGTCAGTAATCATATCCTCGACAAACCCGGCAAACTGGATGATCAGGAATGGGAAGCGGTTCGGATTCATGCCGGATTAACCAAGGATGTTCTGCAAAGAATTTTTCATTTTCAGGATATAGCTGCTATTGCCGGCGCCCATCATGAACGCCTGGATGGAATGGGATACCCCTTAGGCTTGCATGCAAAGGATATTTCCCTTGAAACCAAAATCATCACCACCGCTGACATTTTTGATGCAATCACTGCCAAAAGACCCTATCGCGACGCAGTACCTGTTGCCCGCACTCTGGAAATCATGGAACAGGAAGTGGGAAAAGCCATTGACCCAAATTGTTTAATGGCGTTACGAAGCTGTCTGCCTTCATGGTC
This sequence comes from Acidithiobacillus sp. HP-11, assembly GCF_015100075.1. Classification (NCBI taxonomy): domain Bacteria; kingdom Pseudomonadati; phylum Pseudomonadota; class Acidithiobacillia; order Acidithiobacillales; family Acidithiobacillaceae; genus Acidithiobacillus; species Acidithiobacillus sp. HP-11. The sequence goes on along the minus strand of NZ_JACKYY010000033.1, from coordinate 22,821 downwards.
ATTTCTGCAACAATAGCCAGCAGATCAGCCAGTATAATTTTCACTGAGACGGTAACTGGTGCTCCCAAGGGGGTTCGAACCCCTGTTACCGACGTGAGAGGCCAGTGTCCTAGACCGCTAGACGATGGGAGCAGGGCCACAGATTATAAGGATCCACCGAATAATAGCAAGTATAATCAGGTCAACCCGCAAACTGCAGGATAGCCCAGAATTGCAGAGCCGTACCGGCAATGACAAAAATATGCCAGATCGAATGGAAGTATTTACGTTGATCCAACAGAAAGAAAACAACTCCCAGCGTATAAGCGGCACCACCACCCAGCAACAGCCACAAAAACCAGCCTGGAGAGGCGCGATACAAAGGCAGCACCGCAAACACTGCCATCCAACCCATCAGCAAATAGAGCATCAAAGACAGGGTATAAAAGCGCTTTCCGGTGAACACCAACAGTAAAATACCCACCAACGCCAGCACCCATTCCAGCATCAGAAGAATCATCCCCCAGACATCGTGCAAAACCATCAGGGTCACGGGCGTATAGGTGCCGGCAATCAACAGGTAAATGGCCGAACGATCCACCCATTGAAAAAACAGTTTGGCGGGTCCCTGTGGCAGCAAATGATAAATGGTGGATGCAGCATATAAAATCAGGATGGTAGTCACAAATACCGAAACACTGACAATGGCCAGCGCCTTACTGTGCAACACCGCTCCCAGCAACCAGATAATAAATATCAGCAGCGCACCCATGGCTCCTGCGCCATGCAAGAGTCCATTAATCCACTCTTCTAGCCGCGTCTGATTTCTTTCTGTCTGGGGTTCTGCCTGAGAATACTGCAATGTCCACCTATGGTTCTGTCGGCCAACTGCTTAGTTATATCACTTGCCCGTAAAACTGCACAGAACCTGATCTCAAGCACTCATGATCGGAACACGCAGATGGGTGCCTGCTGGCTCTTCACCATGGGGGAGATTATTGGCGAGGCGGAGCGCTTCAACACTGAGGCCATACCGTCGCGCGACTTCCGAGAGAGTTTCATGATGACCCAGAATATGATTAGCCGATGACCAACAGCTATCAGCAGGTGGTGCCTTCACAAAGTGGGCAACAATAGCATCGTGCATACTGCGCGCAAGGGTCTGACGAAATTCCGGGTCACGCAGTCGCTGTTCTTCCTGCGGGTTGGAAATAAAGGCGGTCTCGACCAACATGGAAGGCACATCGGGCGCACGCAACACCACAAAATTAGCATGTTGCACGGCCGCATTATGCAGCCCTTCCACCCCCACCAGCCCGCGAATCATCACATCTGCTGCCGCTGCCGCTGCATTCATGGCCGCCGTCTGGGTCATATTGATTAATACTTCATTGAGCATGGGATTGGGACTGCCTCCAGATAACTTGCTCAGTAAGGGGTCTGCTGCATTTTGGGTTTTCGCCAGCCAGCGCGCTGCGGCATTACTGGCGCCCTTCCCTGACAACGCCCAGACCGTGGAACCCCGTACGTCGGGGTCAGGAAAAGCATCCGCATGAATGGAAATAAACAGATCGGCCCGATGTTGTGAACCCAGATGCATACGCGACATCAGCGGAATATATTGATCCGTATGCCGGGTCATGACGACCTGTATCCCCGGAGTTTCGCGCAAACGTTGGGCCAGAGTAAGGCCGACGTCGAGCACCACGTCTTTTTCCCGGGTGCCACGCAAACCAACCGCACCAGGGTCGTGGCCCCCATGACCGGGATCCAGGCAAACCACAATGGGACGTTCTTTCGATCGGCTGCGCAGGAAATTGCCCGCATCCGCCATTTTCCAGGTTCCGAGCAGAGCTCCACCCAGAACTAACTGCCGAAGAAATTGACGCCGATTGGAATAAGTTCTGGATGAATCACACACAACACGCCCCCAACTTATTTTAAAATCTCAAGTTATAGAGGTAATTTAGTGTTTATTCGAAAGAAGTCAAGACAGATAATGATGGCTTGCACCTTTACTGAAAGAATTCTGATCTAGACACCCTGAGCAGCAAGCCAGCGCTGAATATCCGCAGCGCCCATGGCACCACTGACCCGCGCGTGTTCCTTACCAATTTTGAAAAGAACCATGCTGGGAATAGAGCGGATCTGGAAACGCGCCCCCAAGGACTGTTCTTCTTCCGTATTAACCTTGGCAAAAAGCACGCGACCACGCAAAGTTCGTCCAGCCTGCTCAAACTGCGGGGCCATACTGCGGCATGGACCACACCAGGGGGCCCAAAAATCTACCAATACGGGTAATTCATTTTTCTGGATGTAGGTATTGAAGCTTGCAGCAGCCAGATTAACCGGGTGGTCGGGCAAGATTTCAGCATGACACTTGCCGCATTTGGCTTTGTCACCCAGACGCTCCTGCGGCACCCGATTCAGGCTTCCACAGGAAGGACAAACTACCATCAATCCCTTCATTTTCTCCTCCAAATCCGCCTCGCCGGCTATTCCTGGGGTGCAGACTGCAGGAGAGCGTCCAGAGCCCCACGATGATTCAGGGCCGCCAGATCATCAGAACCACCCACATGCTGACCATTAATGAAAATCTGCGGTACGGTGTGCCTTCCGTGGGCGCGCTGCTGCATTTCCCGACGTAAAGCCGGGTTGTGGTCCACCCGAATAATTTGTGGATTGACGCCCTTACTCCGCAGCAGGGCCTCTGCGCGATGGCAATAGGGGCAAGTCCCCGTAGCATACATCAACACTTCGGCTGCTACTTTCATTTTTCGACCGGTAATCCAGCACCCCGCCAGGCACTAATACCACCCTTGAGGCTGTAGATTTTATCAAATCCCGCTTTTTTCAGGCTCGCAGCAGCCCGCGCCGAACGCATTCCGCTGGCACACTGGCAAATAACATGATGACCACGATGTTTTTCCAAATCTTTCATGTATTTGGGAAGATCCCCGAGGGGAATATGACGGGCGCCGGGGAGATGCCCCTGAGCCCATTCCTTTTGTTCGCGCACATCAATGACTACAGCTTCTTCGTGGTTAATCAACTGAACCGCCGTTTTCGCATCCACCTCACTGATTCCTGCTGCTTTGCGCGTCAGTGGGCCTTTAAAAATCATGATGATCAAGGCTACTGCTGCCAGTAAAAGCGGCCATTGCGCCTGGACAAAGGTGAGAATTTTGGCTTCCATGAATTATCTCCCGCAGGACCCTGAACCCGGTACGCCCAGCTTCAGTAAAATTTTGTCCAGAGGGCAGAAACAAGTGAAACCGCTCTGCAACAAATTGAAACCGACAAAGAGCGTAAATGCCAGGAACCACTCACTGACGAAAATCGGGCTGGCGGGCGCACCCAAAACCACACTCACCAGAACAAAAAAACCGGCAACCACACGTACCCAACGTTCTGTATTCATTTTCTGTTAAATCCTCTGCGTCTGCTTTTCAAGGCGCCGCTCCCACAAAAAGTATAAAAGCGGAATCACCACTAACGTCAGCAGTGTGGAGGCGAAGGTACCAAAAATCAAGGAAACCGCCAGACCACCAAATACCGGATCGGTCACCATAATGGCCGAGCCGAACATGATAGCCAGAGCCGTCAGCAAAATCGGGCGAAACCGCACTGCCCCCGCCTGCAACACGGCCTCTTCAAGCGCGTAGCCCTGACGCCGATAATCAATAATAAAATCAATTAACAGTAGTGAGTTACGCACCACTACACCGGCCAATGCAATGACACCAATCATGGAAGTTGCGTTAAAGGGCGTATTCAACAACCAGTGCCCGGGAAACACACCAATCAGGGTCATGGGAATGGCGCCCATGACAATGACCGGCATCATAAAAGACTGATAATAAGCCACCAACATCAGATAGATGAACACCAGAGCCACAATGAAAGCGGCACCCAGATCGCGAAACACATCCAGAGTCAGGCGCATATCCCCCCCCCAGAGAATCTGGTAGTGGGTAATATCATCAGGCTGGGCAGGCGTGAAGCCGAGATTGCCAGTGGTCAGATGGACACCGTCAATGTGCTGATCATCCAGCCAGTGATTCAGGCTCAGGACGGCGTACACCGGGCTTGAACCAATCAGATCGCCGGTCACATAGACCACCGTATGTTGGTCCCGATCATAAATCGGTTTGGCCAGAGTGGTTTTCTGGATCTGGACAATACTGGACAAGGCCACCTCTTGCCCCTGACTGTTGCGAATATGCAGATCAAGAATCTGCTGACGCCAGGCACGATCCTGGGGGGGGACCCGCAAAATGATGTCTACCGGTTCCCGCGCTGAAGGATCATGCAAGGCACCGAGCTTGGTGCCCGCAACATAGTCATGTACCAGCTCAGCCACTTGTGCCGGAGCCACCCCTGCGAGCATGGCCTTTTGCCGATCTACGTGAATCCGGTATTCGGGCACAGTCGCCGTGACCGAATCATCCACGTTAATCATGTCATACACTTTCCGGAAGTGCTGCTCTACCGTCCCCGCCAGTTCCCGCAATTTTTGGTAATTCGGGCCATAAAGCTCTGCCACCACCTGGGCACGCACGGGGGGCCCCGGCGGAACCTCAAAAATCTTGATGACGGCCTGGGGGTAACGACTGCGCACACTCTGCAGGGCTTTATACACCTCCACCGCCACCGTATGCGACATGGGGCGCTCATCACGCGGTACCAGATTGATTTGTATCTGGGCGTAATTACTGCCTTCGCGCATCATGTCACCACGTACCAGTCCCGCAAAATCCACCGGAGCAGAACGTCCCAAATACGTCTGGAAGTTTTCTATGCAATGATTATGACTGAGGACATCCCCTACCGCTTGCGTCACCTGACCGGTGGCATCCAATGCAGTACCTGCAGGCGTATCCACCTGAATCATGAAATCACTGACATTACCTTCCGGGAGCATCTTCAAATTGACACCCAAGGCACTGAGGGGGCCATTCATACCCTGAGGACGGACAAACTGCCATAGGGGCATCAACATGGCCAGCAACAGCAATACCACGACAATCAGGAAGAATATATTGCGCCTTCCAGAAGACTTGAGCAGGGGGGTTACCACGCGCAAATAACCCCTTTGTAACGCATCTTGGGGAGCTTGGGTCCCATCCTCATGCTCTGTTTCATGTCCCGCGTGGGAATGGGTATCTGCCGCCTTGGCAGCCTTCTTGCGCAGAAAACGATACGCACCCCAGGGAACTACCGTATAAGCCAACAGCACCGAAGCAATCATGGCAATGGGCACAAAAATGGGGATCGGCAACATGAAAGGACCCATCATGCCGGTCACAAAAGCCATCGGCACAAAAGCCAGAATGACCGCTAACGTAGCGATATTGGTAGGATTACCAATTTCATTGGTGGCATGAATCACGCAGTTGGCAAAACCACCCTTGGCACATCCATGCAAATGACGGTGAATATTTTCAATCACCACAATGCCGCCATCGACCAATAAGCCCAACGATAAAATCAGGGCAAACAGGGTGATGCGGTTGATGGTCTGGCCCAGCAACCAGCCAATGCCCAGTACTGCTCCCAGAGTCAGGGGCACCGTTAAAATGACAATACCGGCTTCCCGCCAACCCAGGAAAATCATCAAGATGATGGCCACCACGCCAACAGCGATGCTGAGATGCTCAAACAGGGTACTCACGGCATCATCAGCCCGGGCACCGTAATCCCGGGTAATGGTGACGTGCACGCCCTCGGGCAGTGCTTCCTGTTCCAGGCGCCCCAGCTTGGCCTTGATGGCATCAGCGACAGTGACCGCATTGGTTCCCGGGCGCTTGGCCAGGGTAATGGTTACTGCCGGCATATTTGTTCCGGCCGGCAGCTGCATGCGATTCGCCAATCCTGCCGTATTGCTGATTGCAGTGTGCCCTTCCGCTGCGCCTTCCTCAATACGTGCTACATTTTTCAGAAAAATGGGTTGGCCATCATGGCTGCCGATAATCACATTACCGACATCTTGCGCCGAACCCAGTGCGCCATTGATGCGCAGAGGAATTTCGTGATTGTCATTGACCAGATGACCACCCGGCAAAATCACATTGTTGCCCTGCAGGGACTTCTGGATATTTTTCAGACTGAGACCGGCACTCGCGAGTTTGGCGGGGTTGAGCCAGACATTGACCGCCTGCCTGCCTCCACCAATAAGGGTAGCATTAGCCACATCGGGCACATTCTGCAATTGATCCATCAAGCGGGTACCCACCTGACGCAAGGCCACCGGCGTCAACTGTGATGTACTTAAAGTCACCGTCATGATGGGAACATCATTGATCCCTATGGACTTGACCAGAGGCTGTTCCGTCCCCGGCGGCATTTTGTCCATATTGCGGCTGAGCTGGTTATACACCTCCAGCAGGCTTTTTTCTTCATTGGCTCCCACCTGGAATTCCACAGTGACAATGCCCATGTCATTCACGGAGTAACCGAAGGTATGATGCACTCCCGGCAGAGAAGCCATCAGCGCTTCCAACGGGCGGATGACTAAATTGTGGATTTCCTCACTGTTGGAACCGGGGCGCATGACGAAAATTTCTGCTGCCGGAACCACAATCTCGGGATTGTAAAGACGCGGGGTCACCATGACCGCCAGAACCCCGAACAGGGCAATGGCAATCATGATGAGCACGGTAATTTTGGATTGATAAAAAGACTGGGCCAACCGTCCGGCCAGATTCATTTTTTGCTGCTGATCAGCCATGGGCTGCTCCGGCCTTGATCTGATCGCCATTGTTGACTGCAGCAAGATTACCCGTCACCACCGTTTCGCCAGCACTCAGGCCGGCCAGAATTTCCACTCCATCCGGAGTTTCCGGACCGGGGCGCACCATCCGGTAATGGGCAATGCCGTGGGCGTCTACAACAAACACACCGGGGATACCGGCACGATCCAGCAAAGCGCTGGCAGGCACTGCAATAATCTTGCGGGCCGCCAGCGGGGCCGCAACGGTCACATAATCTCCTGCCTGGAGATGACTATCGGCGGGCAGACTCAGCTTGACGGTGTGGGCATGGGTCATGGCATCTGCCGCATTGACCATATCCAGCACCGTCGCGGGTATCCGCTGGCCATCCGCAAGCACGCTGAGGGTCTGACCAATTTTCAGGCTGCGGTATAAAGCACTGCCAGCGGCAAAGCGTACTTCCAGTTGACTGGTGTTGGCCAAAGTAAGCACCGGCTGACCCGGCGAGGCCATATCGCCATTTTGGGCCTGTTTATTGATAATGGTTCCGGAAAACGGTGCAGTTACCCGAGCGTAACGCATCTGGGCCTCAGCACTGGCAATGCCCGCACGCGCAGCAGCGGCCCGCGCCTGAGCCATGGCATAGGCCGACTTCACCTGATCCCACTGCTTTTCGGGAATCGCCTGCTGGGCATACAGGGCCTTGAAGCGCTCATAATTGGACCGGGCATTAGTCAGACTGGACTGTGCCTCGGCAAGACCCGCCTGAGCCTGCTGGACCTGGGCCTGCACATCCGTTGGATCGACCTCAAAGAGGAGCTGCCCAGCTTTCACCGCCTGACCTTCGCGTAGATCCAGATGACGAATATAACCACTGAGTCGCGAGCTGATTTGCACCTGCTGGGCAGCAGTCACCGTGCCCGGGACCTGGCTAAAGGCGGCCATGTTCTTCCCTCCAATCTGCATGACCGGAGCACTCACACTGTGATGCACAGCGGGGGTCTGGGGAGGGGATTTACTGCAGGCAGCCAAGCCGGCACTGGCCAAAACAATGGCTGATAGCATGACGGCGCGTTTCAAGGTCAACATCAGGAAGCTCCTTCCACGACGGACACCGGGGCCACGTCGACGATTTCTTGCGGATTCAGTTTACCAATGGCCAGCAGCAGTGCGGCACGCTGGACAGCCTCGGCATAATCGGCCGATACCAGTTCAGCCCGGGATTGATCCAGCTCGGCTTGCCCATGTAACAAGCCGGTAATGGTTTCAACGCCATTTTCATAACGCAGTCGCACCAGACGCTGGGATTCTTCCATTTGCTGAACAGCCAGACGGCGCATTTTGACGCGCAGTGCCGCCTCACGCGCACCGCGCCAGACTTCTGCCACCTGCAAGCGCAGCTTGTCCTGCGCTTCCTGCAAGGCGGCCATAGCCTGCTCGCGTTCGGCCTGCGCCCGATCCATGCCCCCGCCCCGGGAAAAATCCAGCACATTCCAGGTGACTTCGCCGCCAACGGTATAGGAAGGAGCGGCATTACCCAAGGATGTACCGTTCCATTCCTGATTGGCCATGGCGTTCACATGGGGCAGATAGGCTGCACGAGCGACCTGGATACCATCCTGAGCGGCTTTCAATTTGTGGCGTAGCGCGACAATGCCCGCATTTTCTGTCATCGCCTGGCGCTGCAGATCCAGGAGGGAGTGATCAGGTAAGGCGGGTTGTACGGGTTTCCCCACGGATAATGTTTTTTCTTCCGGCCAGCCAATCAGAATAGACAGATTTTCCAGAGCATTAGCATGGTCATTTTCTGCGGTCTGCACTGCCAGCTGAGCTTTTTCCAGATTCACCTCAGCTGCCAGCCAATCGCTTTTGACCAGCACCCCTTTATCCAGAAGCAGTTTGCTGGTTTTGACATAGGACTCAGCGGCCTTCTGGGCTTTATGGGCAACCTGAATGGCGCTTTCAGCCGCAATGACGCTGTCGTAGGCCTGCAAAACCGCAAAAGTCAGCTTTTGCCGAGCCATAATATTACCACTTTGGGCGGCTTCCAGCATGGCGTGGGCCTGGCTCAGGCGCCCCCAGATTTCACCACCATTCCAGATCGGAATTTCCAACTGGAGTTTGGTACCGTAGTTATGATAACTACCCGGCAAATTGAGACCAGCCGGTGCCACATTGAGGCTGTTGGGATTACTGGGATTAAACTGATTCGCGCCAAAATCATTGAAAGTTGCCTGGCGTTGGGACAACTTCATCCCGAAAACGGTCAAGGCATTATTGGACTGGCTGGCAGAAAACGAAGCATTCAGTTTCGGCAGCAGGTGGCCACGCGCCTGGGACACCGCCCCCTTGGCTTCCGCCTGCTCCGCCTTGGCGGCCATCATCTGCGGATTCTGTTTGAGCGCCATGGCCACACACTGGTTAAAATCCACTGCCTGAGCAGATAGGGCAAAAAAAGTTCCTGAGACAGCTATGGCAACGAGCGCCAGGGATTTTTTATAGGGACCGTAATGCATTGATTTCTCCGCCAAACAAAGCCGCCACAAATCAGGTCACGCAGCCATTACCAATTGCTTTTCCTTGCGTTTTCTGAAAACCAGCAGGCACAGGCGGCGGAGTATATCAGAATATCATCATATTCCACAAATGCGCATCAGGCACCGGTTCTTGCTGCCATTGCCTTTGCTAGCCGATGATTCAGATCTATCCAGAGTTTCAGTGGATACTGCAGAACACATCACTCATCATGGAAATCAGGCGCAAAGTGCGCGGATCACCCACTCGATAATAAACCTTGTTGGCGTCCTTGCGAGCGCGGAGGATATCTTTTTCCCGCAAAATGGCGAGATGCTGAGAAATATTACTTTGTGTGGTACCCACTGCGGAGACAATGTCCTGAACACTCATTTCTTCTGAACCCAAAACACAAAGCACCTTGAGGCGCAGGGGGTGGGCCATGGCTTTCAGAGAACGCGAAGCCTGCTCGATATCCTCTTCCCGGGTTGGTAACTCTTCCATATTCTTGCCTCTTGGTCTATTAACCATCTTATTGACTTTAATTGAAAATTCTTAAAAAAATGCCTGTTTTGCTGCCTTGCGTTTTCATCTGCAAACGCTTAGAATCCAGCGCATGCGGGTGTAGTTCAATGGTAGAACCTGAGCTTCCCAAGCTCATGACGTGGGTTCGATTCCCATCACCCGCTCCACCATCAGCGAATGAGAATAACCCCATACAACAATTTTAGAAACCCCAACCATACCCGATTAGAATAGCGGTCGATCCAGACTACTCAGTATAGCATCCACGCTGTCCCGCACGGCACTGGTCATCTGGATGGGACGTCCCCATTCCCGACTGGTTTCTCCCGGCATCTTGTTGGTGGCATCGAAACCCGTTTTACCGCCCAGACCAGCCACCGGCGAAGCAAAATCGAGGTAATCGATGGGCGTATTGTCTATCAGCGTAATGTCCCGTACCGGGTCCATGCGCGTTGTCATCGCCCAGATGACATCCTCCCAACTGCGCACATTGATGTCGTCGTCCACGACAATAATAAATTTGGTGTACATGAACTGCCGTAAAAATCCCCAAATACCAAACATGACGCGTTTGGCATGTCCTGGATATCCCTTGCGGATACTGACGACAGCCAGGCGATAGGAGCAGCCTTCAGGAGGCAGATAAAAATCAACAATTTCCGGAAACTGCTTTTGCAGGAGAGGCACAAAAACCTCGTTCAGGGCCGCACCAAGAATGGCTGGCTCGTCCGGAGGGCGTCCGGTATAGGTACTATGATAAATGGGATTTTCGCGGTGGGTGACGGCTTCGACCGTAAAAACGGGGAATTTCTGGGTTTCGTTGTAATATCCGGTGTGGTCGCCAAAAGGTCCCTCTTCAGCCATATCATCGGGATATATGTGCCCTTCCAGGACTATTTCCGCGCGCGCCGGAACTTGCAGGGGTACGGTCAACGCTTTGGCCAGTTCCGTCCGCCCGCCCCGTAGTAATCCCGCAAATTGATGTTCGGAAACCGTATCGGGAATGGGAATAACGGCGGCGAGAATGGTGGCCGGGTCAGCGCCATAGGCCACAGCAACCGGGAAAGCCTCACCCGGATGTAATTTTTGAAATTCACGTAAATCCTGCGCCCCACCCCGGTGCGCCAGCCAACGCATGATCACCCGATTACGGCCAATGACCTGTTGTCGGTAAATTCCCATATTGGCACGGCGCTTGTGCGGACCTTTGGTAATGGTCAGCCCCCAGGTCATGAGTGGTGCTACGTCTTCGGGCCAACAGGTCTGCACCGGCAAGGTGGATAAATCCACATCGTCGCCGCGCATGATCACTTCCTGACAAACCGGGCGCGCAACATTTGTCGGAGCCATATACAGCACCTTGCGCAAGGTCGGCAATTTGCTCCACAGGTCCTTCAGTCCCCGGGGCGGATCCGGCTCCTTGAGATAGGACAGCAACTGACCAATCTGGCGCAGATCAGCCAGAGACTCTGCACCCATACCCAGAGCGACTCTTTCCGTGGTTCCAAAAAGATTGCCCAGCACCGGTATATCGAACCCGCTGGGCTTTTTGAATAACACCGCAGGGCCACCTGCCCGCAGGGTACGATCACAAATTTCCGTCATCTCCAGCTGCGGAGAAACCGGCACATCCAGCGTGCGCAGCAGGTCACGTTTTTCAAGGTCGGCAATAAAGGCACGCAGGTCACGATAGCTCATGGGCGCATTGTAACCGCAGCACGGCTAATTTGTCCCGCCTTCGGGATCTTCACGGGCGACGACAAAGGCGCTGTCTGCCACGGCCAGGCTGGAGGTCGCACGAATATCAATGGCTTCGTGACCGCTGATGTATTCATCGGCAAGGGTGGCAAGGCAGGCGATTTCATCTTCCGTAACCGCCTCAAATCCGGAAAAACCCAAATCTTCCAACAGGCTTTTTCCACGAGGATCCTGATCCATGTTTATCAACAAGTCAGTCAGTAATTCCCGTTGTGGCAGTAAGCGTGGGCCCACGCAAAAAGCATGAAAAGCAAAGGCATCATCAGACTGATCAATCACTCTTAAACGTTCACGGATCAGTTTACTGGCACTGCTGTAAACTTCATTAAAAAGAAAACCCAAATCCGCCTGGCCCTGCAGTAAGGCCTTGAGCACCCCTTGATAGCTGCCGGTAAACACAAAATCCAGACGCGCTCGATCAATGTCAGCCTTATCCATGAGGAATAACCCCACCATATGGACCAGCGTTGAGGGATGCGCCGAAGCAATCCGGATACGCTCCGGAAAATCCTCAGCATGATGAATAGAACCTGCTGCTGGTGCGCACAAGTACACTTCATCAAAATGGTTTAGCGGCTTGACGATGGGCAGAAAACCCAGCTTTTGCTGATACTGCACCCAATCAAAAGGATTGGCATATACCAGATCATAATTTCCGGACAGCACTGCCGCCCGACCGCTGTCAAAATCATCCTGCGGCTGAAAATGCATTACCCGACCCAGGTGGCGCTGCAAAAAAGTATTCATCAAAAACCAGCCTGGCAGATTTTTCCCGGAATAATTCGGGTCAACCGTAAAGTTCAGTATGGTTTTGGAAGGCAAAACTTCTTCTGTCATCAATGCATCCGCCCTAAATATCAAAATCGACGGGTATTTCACCCAGAATACTCAGGTGAATATTGAATGGGGTCATATATTTCATGGCGGTCATCATGGACCCTTTAAATTTCAGCTTACGCGTCATCAGCGCGGCTTTTCCAGACAGCTCGCCGGAAAGAATTTTTTTCCAGTTGTCCATGGAGGTCCACATGATGAAATCACGACGACGACCATCAGAAGGGCCCGCATAGATGACTTTTCCGGCTTTGCAGAAAAGCATGACATGGGGGATATCGGGACGATCCTCAATATAGTATTCCCAGGTCGCATTAAAATTTTTCAGATCTTTCTGGATTTCCGGATGGGTGTCCCATTGTTTACCCACCAGACGAATCCACTCCGTACTCATGAATTTTGCCATAACTTGAAGCGCCTCTACGCTACCGAACCCAATAATATAATAATTTGGTTATATGCTTCTTATCTTCCCAATATAAACTTATAGTTAGTTGTTTTTTTCGTTTTCGCCAGCCGTAAGAAAATATTGCACAATCATTCCAGAAAGCAACACACCAAATATCGCGGGCATATAGGAAATGGTTCCATTGACCGTTCTGGGCCGTCCCTGCGGGCCGCTAACCGGCTCCTGGGGAGCGGCAGGTCGCGGTGCCTCATCGGAAAATACAGTCAGAAAATCGAGGCTGGCGCCGTTTTTACGGAGTAACGCCCGGACTTCACGGGCCAGCGGACATGTCTCCGTCTGATTCAATTTGGCTACTCGCACCCGCCGGGGATCCAGACGATTCCCTGCGCCCATACTCGAAAACACTTCCAGACCCAAATGCTGGGCTGATTGAATAAGCACCGCTTTCCAGGCAATGGCATCAATGCAATCTGCTACCACTTCCGCGCCACTGTTACGCAGGATCTGCTCGGCATTGTCGACGGTAATAAATTCCTGTCTGGCGTCCACTTCACAATCTGGAGAAATATCCTGAATCCTTGCCGCCATCACGGCCACCTTGGGCTGGTCCAGCGTCGAGTGCAAAGCCACCAACTGGCGGTTAATATTGGATGAGGAGACTACATCGTGATCAACCAGGGTGATTTTACCGACCCCCGACCGGGCCAGGTTTTCTGCTACATATCCCCCCACGCCTCCCACCCCGGCAATAAGCACATGGCGGTGGCGCAAATCGGCTACTGCCGCAGCACCCAAAAGAATTTCGCTACGAATAAAGGGATCTTGCATTTATAATTTTTCCTGAAAAAGAGTCAGAGTATTACGGGTGAGCTGCCCTGCCAACGCTTGCGGCGCCATCTGGAGCAGACCTGCAAGCGCATGCACGGTTTCCAGCAGAAAGACGGGTTCGTTGCGCTGCCCCCGGTAACTTTCGGCAGATTGCCAGGGAGCGTCCGTTTCCACCAGAATCCGCTCCAGCGGCAGGGACTGGATAGTGGCCCGCAGGCGCAGCGCCCGCGCATGGGTAAAAGCCCCACCTAACCCCAGATAAAATCCCCTGTCCACCAGTCGTTGGGCCTGTACCAGACTCCCGGAAAAACTGTGCACCACCCCGCGCAGCCCCGAAAAATCCCTGAGAATGAGTGATAGATCTTCCAGGGTGCGACGCGCGTGGAGAATCACGGGCAAATTTAACTCTTGGGCCAGATGCAACTGCATTTTCAGGCAGGCCACTTGCGACCCATAATCAGGCGCGCTTTCCGAAAGATCGAGTCCAATTTCGCCGACCGCCACCGCCTGATCCAGCAGGCTTCGCAGTTGCTCAAGCCAGTTGGAAGCACACGCATTGATATATAAAGGGTGCACTCCGTAAGCCGGATAAAGCATGGACTGTTGCGCGCAGAGATGGTGCAGACGCGACCAAAATGCCGGGCTGTAAGCAGGCACCAGAATTTTATCGACGCCGGCATTTTTGGCCCTTTGTATGACGGCGCTACGGTCTGGAGCAAAGGCCTCGTCATCCAGATGACAATGACTGTCAATCAAACCCTGCAGGAAAAGGTTTTGCGGCGTTCCAGCTGAGTTGCCGTTATGGTTCACTGAGCGAATCTCCATCCAGCTATTCTAGGACTTTCTGATGGCTTGTGTCCGCATGCACCGCCGGATTCGCAGCTTCATGACTTGCTGCAAGCGGCATCTTGGTCTTAAATGGCAGTATATGCCCAAGTACCGGAGAAATTATGCGTAGCCTGACCGCCGATATCACCATCCTCGGCAATGGGCCTGTGGCGCACAGTCTGGTGCTGGCCCTGAAACAGACATCTCTCAAAATTCTCATGGTGGACACCTTTCCCCTGCAGCAGCCCCGCCCTGCGCATAGTGAGCGGACGGTTGCCCTGGCACTGGGAAGTCGGCGTCTTCTCAGCCATCTTGGCGTCCAAATGCCGCTGCATGATGCTGCCGCCATTGAAACCGTCCAGATTACCCAACAGGGACTCAGCGGTCGGGTCCGCCTGGAGCAGCAGCTCCTGGAGGCGCCGGAACAACGCTTGGGAGAGGTGGCCGGACTGAACACCTTGCAAGCAGCGCTGGCAGTGCCGCTGGCGCAATGTAGTACGCTGCAACAGGAGGCGGCGGGGCCTCTGGAGGACTTGCAGTGGTTTCCCGATCGTCTCCAGCTCGATTGGCCGGACCTGCGCGTGGACACGGCGCTGGCGGTCGTGGCCGACGGAGGACATGGGGGTCTTGCCCGTCTGGCGGCTTTGCAGCGCATGGGCTGGGATCATAACCGCCATGCTATTGTCGCCACGGTAACACCGCGTGAAGCCTTACCGGGCATTGCCTTTGAACATTTTCAGGAGAGCGGGCCACTGGCTTTTTTGCCTATTGGTCAACAGCAATTTTCCATTGTCTGGAGCCTGCGTCCCAGCGCCGCAAGCCAGATGCTGGATTTAAGTGATTTCGCTTTTCTGGAAGCCCTGAACCGCCAACGGCCTCCCCATCTTCCTCTACTGTCCGGCGTTGGTCCACGTAGCGTATATCCGCTGTTTTTCCAGCGCTTATGGGCTCAGCCCAGTCAACGTCTGGCACTGGTGGGAAATGCCGCGCAAACGCTCCATCCCCTGGCTGGCCAAGGTTACAATCTGGGCTTGCGCGATGTCGTCACCCTGGCCGCCCTGCTTCGGGAGGCCGCCGCTGCCGGGCATGATCCCGGGGCCAGACGCTTGCTGGAAGATTACAGCCAGATTCGCCACCGGGACCGCCTGGAAACCATCGCCTTCACCGAAGCCATGAATCGCCTGTTCAGCAGTCCGCGCCTGCCATTGCGTTTCGCCCGCGCTGCAGCCCTTGCCCTGCTCGAACAAAGCACGTTCGGGAAACGCGAACTCGCTGCCCGTCTGGCGGGAATTCGCCTGCCTGCCGGGAGCAGCATCCCAGACCTGATGTGGGAGTCTGTCCATGTCCACTGACGCACATTACGACCTGATCATTTCCGGAGCCGGCATGGTGGGTGCCAGCCTGGCGCTGGCTGCCCGGCAAAGCGGTCTCCGGGTCGCACTTTTTGAAAAACGTCCGCAATCGGTCTGCGCCCTGGCCGATCCCTCGGAGCGAGCAAGCCTGGTTGCCAATGGTTCGCAGCGCTTTTTACAGGAACTCGGTATCGACCTGGCCACGCTTGGCAGTAAAGTCGAGAGAATGCGGGTCTGGGATGCTGAAAATTCCGGCAGCATTCATCTGGACGCCGAAGAAGCCGGCGAAACCTTTCTCGGTCATATTGTTGAAAACCGGCGTTTGGAGCAGCAACTCCATGCCGCCCTGGCCGAAGCGGGAGTCACGGTGCTTTACGCCCAGGAAATCGCTCATGCCTGGGCTGATCAGCAGCACATGCAACTTAACGCGAGAGATGGAACCGGATACAAAACCACCCTTCTGGCCATTGCCGAAGGCCGCCAATCAACCCTGCGCAAACAACTTATTCAGGCGCCGGTTTTTCAGGAAGACTACGGCCAGGATGCCATCACCGCCACCGTATGGATGGAAAAGCCCCATCGCGGGATCGCCTATCAGCGTTTTCTGGCGACCGGCCCCCTGGCCGTCCTGCCCTTCAGCGCGGATGCCGAAAATCATCCCCGTGCATCCATCGTCTGGAGCGCCAAACATGCCTTGGCGCGGCGTTTGATGGCCATGGACGACAGCGCATTTTTAACCGCTCTGTATCAGGCATTCGGACCACAATTGGGGCACTTTGTGCGTATCGGCCAGCGCAGCAGTTACCCGCTTTCCGGTCTGCACAGCAGCCGTTACCTAGGTGACCGTTGCGTAGTTCTGGGAGATAGTGCCCATGGGGTGCATCCATTGGCCGGACTGGGGGTCAATCTGGGCTTTCGCGATGCGCAGGCATTGATCAGCACCATTCGCGACGCGCAAGCCCAACATGAGGACTGGGGAGATAATCCTGCGCTGCGCCGCTATCAAAGGGCGCGACGCCCTGATAATCTTCTCAATGTGATGACCTGCGGGGCACTGAGCCATCTGTTTTCCAATCGCAGTCGCGGCCTTGCCCGCCTGCGCGATATTGGCATGCTGGGAACGGCAATGCTGCCACCGGTCAAACGCTTTCTGATTCGTCAGGCCATGGGCCTTTAAGGAGACCACCATGCAACACCGTATTGCTGATGATATTGCTGCCACTCTTGGTGACGCATTTGCGCGCCTGGGCACCGTCAAGGAAGATGTGGACAAACAGGTTAAGGCCATTCTCTCCAACGCCTTGGATCGTCTGGATCTGGTTACCCGCGACGAATTTGATGTCCAGCAGGATCTGGTCTCCCGACTGGCCTCGCGCGTGGCCGCTCTGGAAGCGCGCCTGGACGCCCTGGCTCCCAGAGCAGCCCTCGACGAAAATACCGACAAGGACTGAACCTTGCCTCTGGCGATTGTCCAGAGTCGTGCGCTCACGGGGGTGCATGCTGCTGCAGTCGCCGTAGAATGCGATCTGGGGCCGGGTCTACCCACTTTTGCTGTGGTGGGGTTGGCCGAGACTGCCGTCAAGGAATCCCGGGATCGCGTCCGCTCCGCCATTCAGAACAGTGGATTCGAGTTTCCGGCCCGGCGCATGGTCGTCAATCTGGCGCCCGCCGATCTCCCCAAGGATGGAGGGCGTTTTGACCTGCCTATTGCCATTGGCATTCTCGCCGCCAGTGGTCAGATTCCTCTGAAAGCCCTGGACAATCTGGAAATGATCGGGGAACTGGCGCTGGATGGCAGTTTGCGTCCGGTGACCGGAGCCCTCTCCAGCAGTCTGGCTGCCGGTCAGGCCGGACATGCTTTACTGCTCCCGGAAGGCAATGCCGTGGAAGCCGCTTTAGCTCGCACCGCGCCCGTATTAGCCTGCCGCAATCTCGCGGAAGCAGTGGCCCACCTGCGCGGCACCCAACCACTGCCGGAAACGGTGCCTCATGACGAGATCGGCATAAACGCCATCCCCTATCCGGACTTGCGGGATGTGCGCGGTCAGGAAACCGTCAAACGGGCACTGATTATTGCGGCCGTCGGAGGTCATCATATTCTCCTGTCCGGGCCTCCCGGGACCGGGAAAAGCATGCTGGCCGCGCGTTTGCCCGGATTGCTTCCGCCCCTGCGCCGCAGCGAAGCCCTGGAAGTGGCCGCCATCCATAGTTTGCAAAGCGGTGGATTTGATGTGCAACGCTGGGGACAACGTCCCTTTCGTTCCCCTCATCATAGTGCCTCTTCGGCAGCACTGGTGGGTGGGGGATGTGATTTCCACTAATTGTTGCAACATTCCAGCAATTAATGCTACAAACACATGCGGTGAGACTATCCCACGGCAGAAACTAAAGATTAGTAACAGAAGACAATCACAGGGCTCTTCGTCAGATTGAGTGGGTAGGGGGTAGAATGCTGTGGAGCGGTCGTGCCCTGAATAGGAGTTAGCTGATGGTCCCTGAAGAGCTGTTTTCTCTCGCGTTAGGATTGGTTCCGCCGTGGTTGGTGGATCATGTGACTTTCACGGTGGAGGAGAAACGCCTGGATCTGCACATCAACTTTCCCAAAGGTAGTCGCTTTGCTTGCTCCGTCTGTGGTGAGGAGTGTCCGGTACATGATACCCGTGACCATACCTGGCGGCACATGGATTTCTTCCAGCATGAAGCCTATCTCCATGCCCGTGTACCTCGTGTGAAGTGCCAGGAGCATGGAGTGCATCAGATATCTGTTCCCTGGGCGCGGGAAGGCTCGCGTTTCACCCTGCTCTTTGAAGCGCTGATCATGACCCTGGTGCGGGAGATGCCGGTATTGACGGCAGCTCGCATGGTCGGTGAGACCGACAAGCTCCTGTGGCGAGTGATTGACCATTATGTGCCCGAAGCTCGTGCTGCGGTGGATATGGCCAATGTCCATGCCGTCGGCGTCGATGAAACCAGCAGTCGGCATGGACATGACTACATCACGCTCTTCGTGGATCTGAATGCCCGGCGACTCTTGTTCGCTACTCCCGGCAAGGATGCCAAGACCTTTGAGAAATTCTCCGCAGATCTACAGGCCCATGGTGGTAGCGCGGAAGCGATCACCGATGTGAGCATGGACCTCTCGCCGGCCTTCCAGAAAGGGGCTGCCGAGCACCTGCCCAATGCGGAGATCACTTTCGATCGTTTTCACCTCATGAAGCTCGTCAACGAGGCCGTAGACGACGTGCGCAAGGGGGAAGTCCTCACCCAGCCAAATCTCAAAAAGACCCGCTGGCTTTGGCTCAAGAACGATTGCAACCTCAAAATGAAGCAGAAAGAAAAGCTGCAGGAATTGCTCAAAGACCAGAACCTCAAGACGGCGCAGGCCTACCAGTTCCGCCTGACCTTTCAGGACATCTTCACGATCAAGAATCGCCACCAGGGGGCTACCCTCTTGAAAGCCTGGTTGGAAAACGCCAGAACCAGCGATCTGCCGCCTATCGTCAGGGTCGCCTACACCATCATGAATCACTGGGATGGCGTGCTCCGATGGTTCGAGAGCCAGATCACCAATGGAATTCTGGAAGGTTTCAACAGCCTCATTCAATCCGCCAAGGCCAAGGCTCGGGGTTACCGCACGCACAAGAACTTTATCAACATGGCCTACCTGATCCTGGGCAAGCTGGATCTCAGGCTACCCACTTGAAATGACGAGGAACCCGGGTAAGTGACTTGTGATTTTTATGTGGTAGGCTATAGTTTTTCGCAGGTGTTACGGGAAGCGAAATTGCTGGTTGATGCTGAAGGAGATGTGGGCGACTTGCCGTCCGCTTGGCTTTGTGGATTCAAGGAAGCTGGGAATTACTTGAACTTCCTCTATGGAGAGCGGGTTCTTCGATTATGACGCGCTGTTTGCTGTGCAATATTGCGGGGTTTGGTCGTATAACTCGTTCTCTATTCCTCTTGGAATGAAGTTAGTGTGAGCGTGATTGTGGGCCATGATTACATCAGTTTGCAGCGGTGGGTGGCTGATATTGGAGGAGAGGTATGGACCCATTCAATATAATAAATTGGCAGCAAGGCCATGGTGCCCAATGCAATCTGATTCATTTTGAACCAAAAGCTTCAAGCAGAATGGTGCTATGTTATTATTTCGAACAATATTACAGTTGTATTGTTTTGTGACGGCAGATTCTTGTAAGGCAGAACGGATGAAATCGCTGCACAATCAATTTTTTCAATTTGTTCAGTTAAATCTGTTCTCAGGGAAGTTGAAAGCTTACTTGGGGATGGCATTTATTGTATTGATTTTTTTTGTATATCAAATACTCGCCTATCGAGGGGTATCTTCTACGCATCCAGGGGCTTTTCTTGTCGTTGTTTCTTATCTTCCTATTATTGTTTTGATTTTAATTATGTTATGGAAGACCAAATACCGGAACATCGGATTTGTCGCTATTGCTGCCGGATTTTTTGCTTTGTGGTATTATCAAGCTACTCTGGTGAACTATCTGAGCTGGACGTACATGGTTCAAAGAAGCTGCATTTTCGCACTATCAGCTTTTGCTTTTGGCATCACGTTGCTCCCTGGGCGTATTCCTATGATCTCCAGAATTGCTGAGTTGGTGCATGGCCCGCTGAATGTAAAAGTGGCGCAGTACACGCGACAGGTAACAATAGCTTGGACCTCTTTGTTCGGCTTCATGACGTTTCTGCCGTTAATTGTTTTTGAATTTTCACCACATCCTTTATTTTTTTTGATGACCAATGCTATTACTATGGGGCTGCTAGTTTCTATGATGTTTGCTGAATATACAGTGCGTTGCCGCATTATACCGGTAGGCGAACGTGCCGGAATGGTGGAAGCGCTTCACGCTTTTTTCTTGTATTCTGATGCTGATGCTGCGCTGAGCAAAGAAAAGCCACGCAATGGCAATGGATAAGGTACTATTCATTATCTATGGATACTCCGGCAACGAATCTTCTTCCACTGATGACCCACACTTCTGCGAACGATATCGTAGCATTTAGGCATAGTGAAGCGATTACAGTGCGTCAATTTTTGGCGGACGTGGAGCAGATTCGTGCCATGCTTCTTCCTGGTAAACACGTTCTCAATGTTTGCCATGACCGTTACCGTTTCATGGTGGGGCTCGCCGCAGTCATGACTGCTAATAAAATAAGTCTCCTACCGTCGACATATACGAACGAAACCATCAATCAGATGCTACGCTTCGCCCCGGATGTGTTTTGCCTCAACGACGCGGATAACGACATCAACTTGCCCCAACTTCGCCTGTCTGACTTGTCTCCCAAATCGGAGGTCCATAAAAATATACCGATACCTCTTCTTCCAGGGAATTTGCCGGTAGGTTATGTGTTCACATCAGGATCTTCTGGAAGTCCTGTACCTCACCTGAAAAGGTGGGCTGCTCTGGTGGGGAGTGCTCGTTCTGAAGCCCAACGGCTGGGCTTGTTTGATGGACGTAAATATACTGTCCTTGGTACAGTGCCACCTCAACATATGTATGGCTTGGAATCAACGATACTGATTGTTTTGCAAAGTGGAGGAGCCCTCAGCTCGCCACAATATTTTTATCCAGCTGATATTGGATCTGAATTTTCATCGTTGCCACGTCCTCGCTTGCTGGTGAGCACGCCTATTCACCTCCGTGCGTTACTCAGTGCCAATATTTGTTTACCTACCGCCGACTTGCTGGTTTCAGCGACGGCTCCATTACCCCAGGATCTTGCTCAAAAAGCGGAGGCCCGCTTTGAAGCACCGTTGCAGGAAATTTACGGATCTACTGAAACAGGTTTGATTGCCACCCGGCGGACTGCACAAACTGATGCATGGACATTATTACCGGGCCTGCATTTGACAAAAGAGGCTGAGCACTTATGGGTTGGGGGAGGGCATTTGGCGCAGAAAACCGAAATCAGTGACAACCTAGAGGTTCTGAATAAGGAACAATTTCTTCTGCAGGGCCGAGCCGCCGATCTTGTCAATATTGCTGGGAAACGCAGTTCATTGGAATATCTAAACCATCAACTCAACTCTATCCCGGAAGTTCAAGACGGCGTTTTTTTTATGCCAGAAGATGGTATGCCTGGTAGTGTTAGTCGCCTGATTGCTTTTGTCGTAGCACGTGGGGTAGATGCCCAGTTGATTAACACCAAACTGCGCGAACGTATTGATCCGGCTTTTCTTCCGCGCCCCCTGCATATGGTTGATGCCTTGCCGCGTAATAATACGGGTAAACTGCCGCGCGAGGCGCTTCTGGCATTGGTCACTGCATACCATAAAAGGGGGAATAATCCTGACACAGCATGAGATATTCTTCAGCTTCCCTGCTGCGCATCCGGTATTTTCCGGGCATTTCCCGGGGCATCCCATCGTTCCCGGGGTGATGCTAGTGGACGAGGCAATTCATGCTATCGAGTCTGCAATTGGCCAGACAATAATGACTGGAGGGCAGATTGCCGCGTCAAAATTTTACAGTCCTGTCTCTCCAGGAGATCTGCTGAGTTTACGTTTTGATATAAGGCAGGATAAGACTATCGTTTTTGAGATTTATGAGAATAAAAGAAAAATCGCTGCAGGGAATCTCAAACCAGCTGCAACACTCGATCTCTGCTGATGTTTGCACGAGACCAGGCGTCAATATCTTCAGATCAGCAAGGTTGGGCACGCTCTCCAGAACGTGGCAGCATGACTATGTTACGGCTCATCACCTGGATTTCCCTGAAGTTGGGTCGTCGCATGGCTCGCCTTATCTTGTATTTGATCGCCGGTTACTTTGTGTTGTTTGCACCAAAAGCCAGGCGGTCATCGCGAGCCTATCTCACTCGGGTATTCGGCCGACCGGCACATATTTGGCAAGTTTATCGACATTTTTTTTCTTTTGCAGCGACAATCCATGATCGGATTTATTTGCTCAATGATCGTTTTGACTTTTTTGATATATCTGGTTCCTCGCTGTTTTAAGTGGGTAGCTTGAGATCCAGCTTACCCAGTACGAGGTAAGCCATGTTAATAAAATTCTTGTGGGTGCGATAGCCCCGTGCCCTGGATTTGGCGGAC
>NZ_JACKYY010000018.1:0-53457 GCF_015100075.1 Acidithiobacillus sp. HP-11 | reverse complement strand
CCCCTAGGCACTTCACCCGGGGTACACGAGCATGCAGATAAGTCTCATGCTGGAAGAAATCCATATGTCGCCATTCCTGTTCCACCGTGTCATGGACCGGGCAGTCCTGACCGCAGACAGGGCAAGCAAGCCGACTTCCCTTGGGAAAGTTGATATGCAGGTCCAACCGCTTCTCCTCCAGCTTGAAAGTCACATCGTCCACCATCCACRGCGGAACCAACCCCAACGCCAAGGTAAACAGCTTGTCTTCGTCCATCATTAACCTTCCCTAGATCAGCAATGCCCTAAGACTACCGTACCCTCGTATCCACTCCAAGTAGCGAGGAGCCTGAGAACAATACCCGTCTGTGTTTCGACTGGAAACCGGCTCCAGAATGCCAGCTCAAAGTGGGAGAACCCTATGATTAAAAGTCTGTCTGCAGGAATGGGCGTTGCCCTGATGGCTTTATTATTACCGAATGCGCTGGCACTTAATTCTTCCGGATTACCAGCCGGGATGCTCACTCAACTCACTCCGAAAACAGCCATCGTCATGAACCCTTCTCAATCTGGTTCCCTGGAAAAAACCAGCGATCAAGATAGTAACACCCGCAATGAATCCACTGCTGCACAAGGGGATGGCGCTCTCATCATCCACCATCAAGTTTTTTATTTGCGCCGGGTTACGGCATATAACGCTTTACCCAGCCAAACCAACAGCAATCCTGGCATCTCAGCCTGCGGACCCACCCGGCCTGACCAGATCGCCCTGTCACCTGATCTTTTCTTTCGCAGCAATGGCAGCAATCGCTGTGGAGAAAAAATCAACATCGTTCTCTCTTCGGGAAAAATCATTCATGGCATCGTATGGGACACCATGAATCCCCGTTACCACATGGCCGCAGATATTCTTATGGGCAGCGTCCAGCAAGCCATGGATTTTGGTGTTCGAAAAGCCCGCTTGCGTTTTGTGCATTCCAGCAAACCCGCTACCAGCGGCGTCTGAACACTTCAGCTCAGGCCGGCCCCGCAGCCATCATGGCCTCAATGTCTGCCACCTTTTTAGGGACATTTTGCGAAAGAATCTCGGGATCTGCCGCTGTTACCACTACATCATCTTCAATCCGGATTCCGATTCCCCGCCACCTTTCCGGTACCGCAAGATTCGCCGGAGCAAAGTACAGACCCGGCTCTACCGTCAACACCATTCCGGATTCCAGTTTCCGTGAGGTCTTGTCTTTATTGCGATAATGTCCCACATCGTGCACATCCAGGCCCAACCAGTGACCGGTACCATGCATATAAAAAGCTTTATACGCTCCCTGTTCAATCAGGGCATCACGACTGCCTGAGAGGATTTTCAGATCACGCAGGCCATCTACCAAAACCTTGACCGCCTCATCGTGATAATCAGAAACCGGCCTCCCGGCCTGCACCGCAGCAATTCCAGCCTCCTGAGCAGCCAGCACAATTTCGTAGATTTCCCGCTGGGCAGGACTATACACACCATTCACCGGGAAAGTACGGGTGATATCCCCCGCATATCCGGCAACTTCTGCCCCGGCATCAATCAGAACCAGATCTCCGTCGCGTAATTCCGCATTATTTTCCGTGTAGTGAAGAATACAGGCATTTTCACCGCCGCCGACAATACTGGGATAGGCCACACTCGGTGAACCCAGGCGCCGAAAAACATGTTCAATTTCCGAACACAGGGCATATTCCATCATTCCCGGCTGGCACTGGCGCATGGCATGACGATGTCCGGCTCCACTGATGCCCACGGCGGCCCGCATGCACTCCAGCTCGGCAGGATCCTTAAAAAGGCGCATTTCATGAACCAGACCGCCGACATCCACTACTTCCTGCGGATAACGAATACCCTGACGAATCTTGCTTTTCGCCAGATTTCGCCAATGCATGACTCTGGCGTCAAAATCACTGTTTTGCCCCATGGGATAAAACAGAAGCTCCCGGCCTTCCAGAAGCGCCGGTATTTGCTCATTCAAGTCATGAATGGAATAACAGCGATCCACCTGGCATTGGGCCAGCGCCCCCTCCAGGCCCGCCCTGCGCCCATCCCAGGTTTCCCGAGCCGGATCACGAGGACGGCAGAACAGAATTTGCTCTCCCTCAGAATATCCAGGAATCAGGACGAGGACGGCCTCAGGCTCCTCAAATCCGGTGAGATATAAAAAGTCGCTGTCGCCGCGAAACGGATATTGCACATCACTATTACGCTGTTTGGGGACAGCCGTAGGAATAATGGCAACGGCAGAGTCATGCATTTTCTGCATGAGCTGACGGCGTCGGAATGGATAATCGGGAGTAGGTAAATCAAGTATGGGCATAAGGCAGGCCTCCTATGCCCCTATTATCACATAAATAACGCTGAAAACGACAGTTGGCCTGAAGGCTTTGCAGCACCAATCTGGATTTTAGTGCATCGCCGCTTCAACCTGTTTGAGAAAGGCTGGGTCAGTCTGGGTTTGCTTGAGCATGCTGGAATATTGTTCAGCGCTCAGATGGTTGGTCGCCAGCACTTTGTCCAACTTTTCCACATAGGATTTTTTGACCGCGTCCTGCTTGGCTTTACTCACGCCTTTCTGACTGATTTCAGCATGAGCCTGCGCGTTCAGGGGTTTGATCTGCGCAACAGCATGGGCAAAATCCTTAATCTGGGCCGGGCTTGCGGCCATGGCATCACTGGCAAAAGCCACATTGCTGACTAGTCCCAATCCTCCCAGCGCCAACACGACAAGTCCGAATTTAATAGAATGACCCAACGATTTCTGCATGGTGT
The DNA here is from genome assembly GCF_015100075.1 of Acidithiobacillus sp. HP-11. NCBI lineage: Bacteria > Pseudomonadati > Pseudomonadota > Acidithiobacillia > Acidithiobacillales > Acidithiobacillaceae > Acidithiobacillus > Acidithiobacillus sp. HP-11. The sequence goes on along the minus strand of NZ_JACKYY010000018.1, from coordinate 50,675 downwards.
TTCTCCTCTTGTGAAAGCAAAAATAAACCACATATATCAGCAAATTACGTGACAAATCGTCGACTGTAGAGTCGCTACCGTAACGACTCCTTGAAGATTTTGCAAGCCATGAAAACCCATTGGGGAAGATCTCTCTAAGATCCCGAAAAGGCATCATCCATAGCATCACCCAGGCGCAGTACCGAAGTGATTTGGAAGGTGCCGGGAGCCTGCAACTGATCTCCACGCGGAGTAATCGCGCCCTTAAAGCCCAGTTTGACCGCTTCGCGAATACGCCCCTGGGCATCGGCTACGGGTCGCACCTCTCCGGCCAGACCCAGTTCTCCAAACACTACCCGTCTTCCCGTCATGGCCTTGTTGCGAAAACTACTTAACAAGGCCAAGGCCACAGCCAGATCGGCGGCGGGTTCATTGACCCGAATTCCCCCGGCAATATTCACAAATACGTCCTGATCAAAAAACATGCTGTCCCCATGCCGATGCAATATCGCCAGCAACAAAGACAGGCGATTGGGATCCAAGCCAATGGCGACGCGGCGGGGATTAGCCAATGGGCTGGGAGTCACCAGCGCCTGCACCTCGACGAGCAGCGGCCGTGTACCCTCCTGCGTTGCCAGCACCACACTTCCGGGTACCGGTTTTTCATGCTGGGAGAGAAACAACTGCGAGGGATTGGCCACTTCACTCAGTCCAGCTTCCTGCATCTGGAATACGCCCAACTCATTGGCTGCACCAAAACGATTTTTGATGGCGCGCACAATCCGGTAGGGGCTGCCAGCTTCGCCTTCAAAGTACAGTACCGTATCGACCATGTGTTCGAGAACACGCGGACCGGCAATTGCGCCTTCCTTGGTCACATGCCCAACCAGCCAGACGGTGGTTGTACTGGCCTTGGCAAAACGCACCAGACGGGCGGCACATTCACGCACCTGGGCTACAGATCCGGGTGCCGACTGCAGGCTATCGGTATATAAGGTCTGTATGGAATCAATCAGCAACAAATCGGGTTTTTCAGCCTGCAGTAGTGCTTCGATGGCTTCCAGATGGTTTTCAGCCAAAACCCGCACCGGACTTTTCCCCAGGCTCAAACGCTGGGCGCGCATGGCCACCTGAGCTGCCGATTCTTCACCCGTCACATAGAGCACTTTGCTACTCAGACTGAGATGATGGGCCGTCTGGAGAAGCAGGGTCGATTTACCGATTCCCGGCTCGCCTCCCAGCAAAATAGCCGCACCAGGGACTTGCCCACCTCCCAGTACCCGATCCAGCTCTGACAATCCGGTCGTTCTTCGGCCAGCATCTTCCAAAGGTACCGCATGGAGAAACTGGGGCGGGCTCGCATTGGCAAAAGCGGTCTGCGAGCGCGGACTGCTTTTTTCGACACGCTGTTCCACAAAGCTGTTCCAGGCCCCGCAATCCGGACAGCGGCCCAGCCATTTGCTGCTGCTGCTGCCGCAATCCTGGCACACAAATACATTTTTATCGCGACTCATGCCCGCAGCCTCCTGGGAACGCGCATCTGGATGCGGCAACTCATTTCATAAGGGATGGTATCCAGCTGCTGAGCGAGCGTCTCCAGAGTAGGTCCTTCGCCACCCATCAGCGTCACCTTGCTGCCGATGTCTGCCTGAATATGGGTAATATCCACAAACAGCATATCCATACTGACCCGCGCCAGAGTACGGGTTTCCTGACCGGCCACCCTGATGGCAGCACCTGATCCCAGCTGACGCGGATATCCATCGCCATAACCTGCTGCGACAACCCCCACCCGACAGGCCTCTGCTGCCTGCCAGGTGGCGCCGTAACCCAGCCAGTCACCCGCCTGAAGATGGCGCGTCGCGACAATTTCACTTTGCCAGGAAAGCACCGGTTGCAGGCCCAGATCCACACCATTTTTACCGGTGAAGGGCGATAATCCGTACAGCATCAAACCCGGCCGTACCCAGTATTGATGGGTCGAAGGCAGACTCAGAACAGCCCCGGAGTTGGCCAGACTATGCTGGCCCAGCGTGCGACCTGAATATGCTTTGACCATGCGCTCAAATACCGCTATCTGTTGATCATTGAATGGATCTTGCGGGCAATCAGAACGCGCCAGATGGCTCATCAGGCCCAGCACCTGCCAGTGCGGATAGGACTGCAGTTTTGCAAAAACCTCCCCCAATCGTTCCGGCGCAAAGCCCAGACGGTGCATGCCCGTATCCACCTTGATGAAGATTTGCAGGGCACGATGCGGGATCTGGCTTTCGAGCCAGGCCAGTTGGCGATCTTCATGAATGACCAGCCAGTAAGCGCGTTCGGTGGCGAGCAGTACTTCTTCCGCTGTAAAAGGACCGCCCAACAGACAAATGGGCTTGTTCAATGCCAAAGCTTGCAGCGTTTCGGCTTCTTCCAGAGAGGCCACGGCAAAAGCATCCACACCGGCTGCAGCCAGAACCGGAGCACAAACACGCACATCATGACCATAGGCATTGGCCTTGACCGCCGCCATGATTCTGGCCTGAGGCGCATGATTACGAGCCACCTGAAGATTATGGCGCAAGGCTGAAGAGGAGATTTCGGCGATGATGGGGCGGGTCATGGGGCTATGATAATCCAAGCGCCGTTAAATCTGAAAACGGCAGGCGGAGGGAAGCATTACAGCGGCTGTGATGTTCATGATTATCCTAAAAACGGCAGTTGCTATGGGTGCTTTGCAGCGACTTTTGTTCTGAGCCGTTGTTGTTCTTGGTGAAATCCTGCGCCCGTCAGGAGAGCTGTTTGAGCCCGTAGGGCGAGTTCTCTCCTGACAGCAGGATGAGCCCTAGAACAACAGGCGAGGAACAACGGAGCAAAAAGCACTCATAGCAACTGCCGTTTTTAGGATTATGGCTGTGCGCGCAACCGGAGAAACTCAGTGACCGTATTCGCCGCCCGTTGGCGCATAATTTTCAAAGCGGGTATATTCACCGAAAAAGCTCATCCGCACGGTTCCGATGGGTCCATTGCGCTGCTTGCCGATAATGACTTCGGCGATGCCTTTTACCTCTTCATTATCCTTGTTGTACACCTCGTCCCGATACAAAAACAGGATCAGATCGGCGTCCTGCTCGATGGCCCCGGACTCGCGCAAGTCCGACATTTGTGGACGCTTTTCAGTGCGGTTTTCCAAACTGCGATTGAGCTGGGACAAGGCGATGACAGGAATGGACAACTCCTTGGCAAGGGCTTTCAATGAACGGCTGATTTCGGAAATTTCGGCCACCCGGTTATCGCCTCTACCCGGAACCTGCATGAGCTGCAGATAATCGACCACAATCAAATCCAGGCCCTGCTCGCGCTTCAGACGGCGTGCCCGGGAGCGCAGGTCGGCAGGAGACAGGGCCGCAGAATCATCGGCAAAAAGCGGGGCGGTGCCCAATTCGCCAATGGCATGGGCCAGTCTTGGCCAATCGTCATTTCCCAAAGTGCCGTTACGCAGACGGTGCTGATCTACTCGCCCCCGCGACGACAAGGCCCGCAAAACAATTTCGTCTGTAGGCATTTCCATGCTGAACACCAGCACATTCTTGCCTTCAACGCAGGCGACGTGCTCGGCCACATTCATGGCAAAGGATGTTTTTCCCATACTGGGACGACCTGCCACAATTACCAGTTGGCCCGGATGCAAACCCGAAGTTTTTTCATCCAGATCAGCAAAACCCGTAGCCAGACCGGTAACCCCTTTTTTGTCACGGGCGACCGCCTCAATACGATCAATTACGGCGGGCAAGGCTTCTTTCAGCTGCACAAAACCTTTACCTGCCCGCTGTTGCCCTTCTGCCAGTTGGAAAACCCGACTTTCGGCTTCATCGAGAAGCATACGCGCTTCGCGCCCATCAGGCCGGTAAGCCAACTCGGCAATTTCCCGGCCGACACGAATCAATTGGCGCAGGGTGGCCCGCTCACGCACAATGCGGGCATAAGCCAGCACATTGGCCGCAGAGGGCGTTTCATTGGCCAGCAAGAGCAAATACTGTACACCGCCGGCATCAGCGAGATGCTCATGATCCTGCAAGGTTTCTGACACCGTGACCGCATCCACGACGCGACCGGCATTGAGCATGTTACTGATCGTCTGAAATATCAGACGATGCCGACGCTCATAAAAATCTTCTGCGGCGACCGCTTCCATGACCTGATCCGCAGATTCCGGGTCAATCAGTAACGCACCGATCACCGATTGCTCGGCCTCAATGGAATGCGGCGGAGCTTTCACCCCGCCGCCGTAGTCATCCTCTTCGTACAAGGTCGCGTCTCAGCGTGCCCGGCAATCAGGCCCGCTCGACAAAAACCATGACATCCAGCTCGACTTCAGGGTGCAGATGGATACGGGCGGGGAATTCACCAATCCGCTTGATGGGGCCATCTACCAGACGAATTTCGGTATGCGCCACTTCATGACCCTGTGACTTGAGAGCAGCACTGATATCGTGCAAACCCACAGAACCGAACAGACGACCGTCTTCACCTGCCTGCAGGGCAATTTTCACGACGGCATCAGCCAGAGCGGCTGCACGCTGCTGGGCGGCCTGCAGGCGTTCCATTTCAACCTGCTCCAAAGCCGCCTTGCGCTCGGCAAATTCTTCCAGATTCCGTTGATTGGCCACTACTGCCTTGCCCTGGGGCACCAAAAAGTTACGGCCATAACCGGGTTTGACTTCGACAACATCACCCAGGCGACCCAGTTTGTTAATACGTTCCAGCAAAATCACTTTCATGTTCAATTCCTCCCAAAAATCCTTGCAAAACGTTCCTCAGGAACGTGGTCTCAATAGTCTTTGCCGCAGGTGAAACACCCTGTCCAGAATTCCCAGCACACTCAGCACCAGCAGCAACTGTGACAACAAAATCAGGGCAATATATAGTCCTAACAAGGCTATGGTGGGCCAGCCTTTGGCAGCAAACCACAAATGCACAAAGCTCAAGCCCTGCAGGAGGTACCAGGTCCCGACCAGCAGCGCCAGATTTTGCAGTGGCCAGGCCAATGCACCGTGGAGCAGACTAATGCCCAGCAGAGTTGCCACCACCAGCCAGATCAGCATACCCGGCAATTCCAGACTGCCATAAACGCGTTGCGGTCGATCCAGACCTTGATAACGCTCGTACCAACGACTGGCCAGCAATGCCGCAAGGGTCCATAGCAAAACCAAACCCGCTGCCATGATGCCCGGCAACAAGGGTGCCATACGCAAAACTGCCGCCATCTGTACTTTGCTGATCTCCTTGGCCAGGGGTTTCAGCATCTGCGTCATCTGGGTCTGCCAGAAATCTGGCCCGGCCCCCAGCGGGACTACCCACAACATCAGTACCAGAATCAGCAGAGACAAGCCAATCAGCACCCAGACCACACCACTCCACTGCGTATCCCAATGCAGCCCCTCACCCAACAGTCGCCCCGGCAACCAGGCCACCAGTGCAAATATCACCCCAAACCAGGGGTTAAAGGTAAAGAGCATACTGGCGATGCCGGCGATAACCAGCACTTCCAGACTTTCCTTGCGTCCTGCCTGTATAGTGACCAGAGCCACCAAAGCCACACAGTTCAAGAAGAGGGGCGCAGCCAGAAAGGGTACCAACCCGGCCAGACTGAACAGGACAGCAATACTTAAACCGGCTTGCCAGCGTCCGCTGAGAAACCAGCGCAGAACTCCGCCCTGTGGCTGCGCCGTCACCGCTCCGTCAGTGCCTTAACGAACGACGTATGGTAACAGGGCCAGAAAGCGCGCACGCTTGATAGCTGTGGTCAACTGCCGCTGATACAAATTACTGGTGCCTGTGATCCGGCTGGGGACAATTTTGCCGGTCTCGCCCACATAAGCCTGCAGGGTTTTCAGATCCTTGTAGTCAATTTCCTTGACGCCTTCTGCCTTGAAACGACAGAACTTGCGACGCCGGGTAAAATTTCCACCGCCACGTTTATCACCGTCACCGTCCCGATCTCTATCCCGATTAAATGCCATCTTGTCTGCTCCTTGAATCAGGCCGTCTCAACGGCTTCATTATCACTGTGAATGGATTCGCTTTCGCCTTCTTCGCTGTCGGTTTCGACGCGTTCCCGACGATCATTTTCGTCACGGGCCAGAAAAGACGCTTCGGTCACTGCCTCTTCACGCACCAGAATCAAATGCCGCAGTACCGCATCATTAAAGCGGAAAGCATCTTCCACTTCAGCCAGTGCAGCACCGCTGCATTCCACATTCATCAGCACATAATGAGCCTTATGGGCCTTTTTGATAGGATAAGCCAGTTGCCGACGACCCCAGTCCTCCAGGCGATGGAAATGACCGCCATCGCCTTCGATCATGCCGCGATAGCGTTCAATCATCTGGGGGACTTGTTCACTCTGATCAGGATGGACCAGAAACACGATTTCATAATGACGCAAACGTTGCTCCTTATGGTTCACTGCGGAGTCCGGACGCCCATCGCCCGAACAAGGAGTAAAAAATGGTGAGGGCGTATTCTAATACGCGACGCGGGAAAAACAAGAGCTTATCAGGATAATTCGGTGATTTCGCGCATACAGCGGGCACGCTCAGGGGCCGACAGGGGAATTCCGGCGGCTCCAGCAAGAGCGGCAAGCGTGTTGGTCCCGGTCTGCATTCCTTGATTTTGCAGGTGCTCAATGGCTGCATAGGCACCATTGGGATCATTGCAAACCAGGAGCAAATCCGCGCCCGCAGCCTGTGCCGCATCTACCCGTGCAGCCATGTCTCCCGCCACATGGGCACCCACCATACTCAAATCGTCACTGACAATAACACCTGTGAAACCCATTGCTCCACGCAACACGCCGTTAAGCCAACGCGAGGAAAACCCGGCGGGCTGCTCGGGGTCTATTTGCGGATACAGGCAATGGGCTGGCATGATCGCCGGAATGGCTGCCTGAATCATAGAACGGAAAGGCTGCAAGTCTTCCTCAATAGCGGCAAGTGGTCGATCATCGCGAGGCAAAGCCAGATGCGAATCGGCCGCCACAGCACCATGACCCGGAAAATGTTTGGCCACCCCCTGCAGACCGGAATCAGACATCCCCTGCCAAAGACGCGCTGCAATGGCACCCACCCAATCCGGGTTACGGTGAATGGCGCGATCACCGATCACCCGGGAAATCCCGCGATCCAGATCCACACAAGGCGTAAAACTGAAATCCACGCCAATTTCCCGCAATTCAGTGGCCAGCAGACGCCCCCAGTCATAAGCCAAAGATTGCGCCGCCTCCAGACCCAGAACTTCCGCCTTTTGGCCCAGCCTGGCCATGGGTGGAAAGCGTGTCACGCCCTTTTGGAGACGTTGCACCCGGCCACCTTCCTGGTCGATGCCAATCAGGAGTGGGGGACTGCGCAGCGCATGAATTTCCCGGCAAAGTGCCTGAACCTGTTGCGCATCTTCGCAGTTACGGGCGAACAGGATGACGCCACCCACCGCCGGCTGGCGAAGCCGCTCACACTCTTCAGGTGTTGGCCAAAGACCAGCAATATCCACCATCAAGGGACCACGCATGAGCAAGCGCGGTTCAGCGGAGTGGGGCATCCGGGCCGGTATCCACGATCGAATCGGCTTTTGCTGCAGAGGAGGCCTGAGCCGCTGCCTTACCCCCCTCCTTATCCACCTCCTCCTGCTGGACCAATTCCATATCCGGCGACATGGAAATCGGTAACTCAATACGCGGAGGCTGACTGGGAATACCGTGCACATGGACTGGAACAATCATCATACTGAAACCGTCATGCTGGAGGCGGTCCTGCACGATGAAACTGACTTCGTCATGGAGTAGACCATGGAAAGGCCCCTTACTCCGATTGTCAATCACCCGTCCCGCAAAAAAGATACTTTGTGGAAAGTAGCGAATAGCCACATCCGCCAGTTCTTCCATGGCCAGAATGCGGTCGGTGGAGTAGGTAGCAAACCAGGTGGCAGCCATCCCTTCATTACGACAGAAGGCCATATACTGATTGGCTTCTGCTTCCACATAAACCTTCAGGTCTTCAAGCGCCTTGATGCCTTTGAACTCACCCTGCCCGACAATACCGGCCAGCAAAAACACGTAATTTTTGACAAAGCCACCGACCATACGATGTGCCGTCAGCAAGGTATGCAAACCCAGGCCATCAAAGCGGCTCACAAAAAAGACTGCTGTTGCTCCCCGGGGGTCCAGGGGCAAATTGGGACCCGGTTCCAGATGTTCCGGCACCACGTCCAGCATGGTCTCATCCAGCTCAGCAGTAATTTTGCGGATACTTTTGTAGTGCCGATAAATCAGGTATCCAAGCCCCACTAAAATCGCCGTGACCAGCAGGGTAAACCAGCCACCAGCATCGAATTTTTCGAAAATGGTAATCGCCAGAATGGATGCAGTGACTATAAAACCGATAATGCTCATTGCAAGCCGGCCCTTCCAGCGCGGTTCATGGTGACGCTGGGTAAACCAGTGACGACTCAGCCCTGCCATGGTCAGCGTGAAGGTAATAAACACGTTGATACTGTAAAGCACCACCAGAACACTCACATGTCCGCCGGTAGCCAGTAAAATGGCCACCGCCGCAAAACCGACCAGCATTATGCCATTTCGTGATACAAAGCGATCCGACAAATAGGAAAAGCGTTCTGGAAGCCAGCGGTCTACCGCCATATTGGCCATGACAATGGGGGCGGTGATAATACCGTTATTAGCCGCAACAAATAGCAACATTCCTTCCGAAATTAGCGTAATTATCGTCGCCGTAGGACCGAAATGAATGCCGCCAATAGTCCAGTCGTTGGTGATGGCCGTGTAAAGGACGGCATTGAGGGTCTGCCCCTGATGTTCATGCACATGATACATGAGATAGAGAAATATCAGGCTTCCAGCCACCAGTGACAGGGAGGTGGCCAGCAGGGTCATAGTCCGCTGACCAGTCTGGATGCGCGGTTCGCGCATGATATGGACCCCGTTGGCCACGGCCTCCAGACCCGTATAGGTTCCACCACCCAGACTGAAGGCACGCATGATCAGTGCAGCAATGAATATCCAGCCATACAACTGGTTATCATGTTGGGCCCCAACTACCGTTTTGTGGGCAATACTCGGAAAATCGCCGACATGACTGACCAGACCAAAACCCAGCACGATGATATGCGTAATGATAAAAGCCATAAAAATGGGCAGGAGAATCTTGATGGACTCTTTCATGCCCCGCAAATTGCTTAAAATCAAAAAGAGGAGTACGGCTACATCAATCAGGATGCGCTCACTGTACCAGGAGGCGGGCAAACTGCTGAGTAATGTTTCGGTACCGGAGGCCACGGAAACGGCTGCGGTCAGAATGTAATCCACGATCAGGGCGGAACCGCTGACCAGACCGGCTATCGGACCGAGCAGCGTGGAAGCCGTATGATAACCACCGCCACCATCCGGGAATAAGGCAATGACCTGCTTATAACCCGCCGAGATGATGAACACTGAAACCGGAATACCAATGGCCAGGAAAACCGCGAGATACTCATGCCCCTTCAAGGCATAATAAATTTCCGGCGGGCCATAGGCGGATGAAGTCAAAGCATCTGAGCCAAGACCTACCCAGGCCAGAAAGGCAGCCAGAGACAAGCTTTCAAACAGTTTCGGGTTGAATACGTTTACGGCACGACGAAATCGGGGTAAGCGAATCCAGGCCATTCAGAACCTCCTCAACGGGGGAAATCAACAGGGGGCTGTAGCCCAATAAAAACAGGGAGCCCTGGAGTAGTTTCAGGGAAAAGAATGCATACATCCTCCGGGCTCATGCGAATACAGCCTGCCGAGACGGACTGACCGAGTCGAGCGGTATCGGCGGTGCCATGAATATAAATGTAGCGCCGGAATGTGTCGCAATACCCGCCGCGATTAACCCCGGATTCCATACCGGAAAGCCAGAGAATCCGCCCCAGTATCCAGTCCTGATGGCCGTTTTCGTCTGGATCCTTACTGGCATCATAGCAGTCTCCCGTCCAGCGGCGTCCGCGCAGAATGGCATTAGCTGGCAATCCCGCGCCAATTCTTGCCCTGACTTGATGCCAACCGCGTGGCGTACAGGCGCTGTTACGCCTTTCTCCAAGTCCGTTAAAGGCCGTTGAAATGGGATATCGCACTGTTTCGTGCGCGGCTTTCATAACCCGCAGGTTCTGAGTGGAAACATCCACCCAAAACCAGTTTACTGGCGTTTCATTTTTCAAAAAGGGCAATGGATTCGACATGGGCAGTATGTGGAAACATATTAATGACACCTGCTGCTTTCAAGTGATAACCACGCTCGTGCACCAGATATTCGGCATCCCGAGCCAGAGTCGCCGGATTACAGGAAACATAGACCAGACGCGACACCCCGGGAGTCAGGCTTTGTAACACTTCCATGGCGCCACTTCGGGGCGGATCAATCAGCATTTTGTCGATAGTTCCTGCCATCTGAAAGTCACTCATCCGCGCCTGGGTCAGATCAGCCACCTGATATCGGGCTTGCGCCGAGAGCCCATTGGAAGCAGCATTTTCCGAAGCCAGTGCCACCAACCGTGCATCGCCTTCAACGCCCAGCACATTCGCGCCCAAACGCGCCATGGGCAAGGTGAAGTTCCCTAAACCACAAAACAGATCAAGAATATGATCACCGGCCTGAGGACGGAGCAGAGCCATGGCACGACGCACGGTTACCTGATTGACAGACTGATTCACCTGAGTAAATACCAACGGATCAAAACGCATCCGCAGTTGATAATCCGGCAGTTCATAATGCAGGGCGGACGGTTGTTCGGGGATCAGCGGATGCAAAGTATCGGGACCGCGCGGCTGCAACCAGATTTGCAGGTCGTGATCCCGCCCGAATTGACGTAAATGCATGAGGTCACTGTCCGCCAGAGGACGCATATGCCGAAACACCAAAGCTACAGCGTCGGGGGTACAAGCTACTTCAATCTGGGGAAAATCCTGGGGAGACTGCATTTTGCCAATCAGGGCCCGCAGTTCCGGAATACGCTGGCCAACGCGGGGGTCGAGCACCAGACACTGATTCATATCGACCACGTAATTGCTACTGCGTTCTCGAAAACCCACAAGAGCACCACGGGTTTTGGGGGTCCGCACCGAAAGGCGGGCCTTGCTTCGATAAGCCAAACCCGGACCAAAAATGGGCGGGAGAATTCTCTGCGGACGCACTTTTCCAATGCGCCAGAGATTGTCCTCCAACTGCCGCTGCTTGATGGCTACCTGCGCGCTCACATCCAGATGCTGCAAACTGCAACCGCCGCACAATCCAAAATGAGGACAGGGGGGTGTTACCCGCAATGAAGAAGTTTTCAGGAGCGTGACCGTTTCGGCCCGTTCAAAAGTTTTGTGATTTTCAGTGCGCCGGGCCATGACCTCTTCGCCCGGCAGAGCGCCATCGACAAAAAGCACCTTGCCGTCCACCCGGGCAACACCCCGTCCTTCTGCATCCAGGCTTTCAATGTGTACCCGCTCAGGCACTGCATCACGAATAGGCTTAGGACGCGACATGCAGGTTCTCCGGCCACAAGTCCAGAAACTCGCGGATATGGGCTTCATCACGGCCCTGTAAATAGCTGCGCAACTGGTTCTGACACGTCTCATAAGCCAACTTGTCCAGATGCCCCCGGGTCAACTCAAAGCGCAAATGCAGCAGCGCAGTATTCAGAACGTCCACTTCGCAGTACTGGCGAATGGCTTGTTTTTCGCCCTGCTGATAATGATTCAGGACCTCCGCACCGCTCATGCCGAGTTTGCCCGGCAGCCCCAGCAACAGAGCCATGTCCTGCAAGCGCGCAACATTACGCGCCTGGTAAGCAGAAAGCACATCCATAAGATCCAAATGGCGCTCATGATAACGACTGGTGTAATTATTCCAGCGATAGTTGGGTTCGTTTTGCCCCTGTTCCCAGTACCGCGTTGCCGGAATGCCGTGCAAAAAAGCCCGATAGTGCAACACCGGTAAATCAAAGGCTGCACCATTCCAGGACACCAACTGTGGAGCGTGACGCTGAATCATCTGAAAAAAAGCATGCACTAGCGTCGCTTCCGGATCTTCAATTGCGCCAAAGCTGCTGAGTTTAACCTGATCGCCCTGCCACCAAAGCGCAGAAATGGCGACCACCTGATGCAGATAAGGGCGTAAAAACTCGCTGGCACCCTGAGTTTCAATTCGGCGTTGATGCTGCAGCAATTCGGCCACTCCTGCATCATCGGCAAGATCAATACCATGCAGGCGCCGACCTCCGGAAATATCCGGAATCGTTTCGATATCAAAAACCAGAATATTCTGCAAAATGGTGTTTATTTCTTCTGCCACTGACCGCTGGCGTTCTGATACCAGTATCCTGCAGGGGCCTTGCTGATCCAGGTCTGGGCAAAAGTCTGTTGAATTTGCCCTTCCCAATCAGGATGACCATTGGCATTGGCGATTTGTTGGTAAAGATTCTGCAAGGCACTGTTATTACTACTAACCAGGCCACTGAGGCCGGCGCGGGCCTGCAAAGGCACTGCCGAAGCATCATGGATGGCAACCAACCCGTTGGCCGTCCAGCCGACGGCACCGCTGTCAAAATAGGGGCGCATCTGCGCGGCAATAGATTCCAGCTGGGCCCGTGCGGCCTGCACCCCGGGACTGGAAGCATTCAGATCGGCTGCCGCCTCGGCTGGTGTACTCAATGCTGAAAAGCTCGTCGCCAGAAGATAACCGGCCACATGAGCCGGTGTCAGACGCTCAAAAGCACTGGGGGCTGGTGCAGCGGCGGGCGCAGCAGGAGCCACCTGAGCAGGCGCCGAAAGAGTGGGCGCTGTGGGCGTCGAAACGGCGCCATGGGCTGCTGCCTTGTACACTTCACCCACCACCTGATCAGCAAGACGTTTGGCAGCAGCTGCCGGAAAATAAATATTTACCGTGACGCAAGCCGAAAGCCCCATCAGCATGCCCAGCATCAGCAGTGCCTGCCAGGTTCGGTTTTTCAGCAAAGCTTGCTTCATCATTCTGTCTATTCTCCTGTGTGCATCTGCGGCCCGGTTTCCATGGCCGTTTTCAGTCTTGCCAGCAACTCATCCCAACTCACCCGGCGATTGTACCCCACTATATCCACCCTGGGCAGTCCTTGTCCCTGCAAAATGACAAAGCCACCATTTTCCGGATGGACGCCGGAAAGTTCTGCCACGCCATTAGATAGATCAACGCCCATCCCCAGATGACTGTAACTGAAGGTATTGAACATCCGCAAAAACATGCCCTGGAAGAAGCCGCTGATCCCGTCTCCCCCGCCCAGTTTGGTAATACTCTGAACCGCCTGATAACTGATTTTTTGGGGAACCCCAGGCGTCTTGACGGTTTCAAAATGTCCCTGAAAAGCTTCTGGAGACCAGTTCAACAAGTACAGATTGCGGAGATTTCCATCCAAAACCCCGCTGATATACCCAAAATGAAAAGCGTCCGTGAGCGGCTTCAATTGCAAGCCCTGAACGGACACGTTAGCCCGCAACAACGGCATCACGCCCAGGAAATTCTGCACCTGCAGGTCACTTACCCGCAGCTTGCCGCCAAAAATACCTGCACTTAACTCTCCGCTGGTCTGTATTGTCCCGGCGTGATACGTCAAGCGCGGAATGGAAGCCTCAATCGTGCCGGTGAAGGGCGGCCAGTGCATAATCTGCGTCAGGGATTTCATGCTCACCCCCTGCAAGTTACCCTGCATTGAAAAACCGGAATGGGGTCCCCTCCAATGACCGGAAAGCTCCTGAAAATGCAACACCCCACCTAGAAGGTGGAGATCCACCGGTTGTTGCAGGGCAAATCCTCCAGGATGCAACGCCACTCGCACGGCCAGCGGACCCAGAGGAATATGGTATAAAGTGGCACTTTGCCATTTAAAAACCGCCTTTTCCACAGGTACATTGGCATCCCAGGCGCCATGACTGAAGACGCCTGCCAGGCTCGTTTGTTGAGTAGAAAAATCACCGTGCTGTAAATCCCAATGCACAGAACGCAAAGCCGGGTTTCCCGCCACCGAAAAATGCAAATGACCCGCCAGCAAAGCCTGTGCTGCAAAACTGCTGGCTGGCAATAACGGTTTAATCCAGGTCGTAAAAAGGGGTGCCAAGGCGACATCTGCATCCTGCAAATGCCAGTCCAGCTTACTCCCCTGAACGGGTTCACTGACGGCAAATTTTGCAGTTCCCAGATTCGGCCAATTTATCTGACCCCGCTCCAGATGCCAGCTTTTTGCCGACTGGCGCCAGCGACTCTCCATGACGACCGGTCGCACCGGCGCCGCCCAGTACCAGGGACTCCATAAAATGCCCCCCTCGTCCCAACGCAGCTGAACGTGTCCCTGCCAGTGTCCTTGCAGATGCCCATCACCCGACAATTGTGCGGCGACATTCTGGGCTGCCTGCAACCCATCGGGACTACTGAACTGCCCTTTGTGCAGTTGCGCCCTGAAATGAACTGCAGAAATATGTGACCAACTAGCACCCGAAGAATGCATCTGCCAAGCGAGTTCTCCGCCACTTTGCCAGTGGGCCGGGAGCAGATGCAGGGCGGAAACCCAATCGCTTAAAGCGACTTCTCCCTGGGTCTGTAATTGCCAGCGACCTGAAGCCGCACTGCGCGCAAGCAGGGTCAGCTTGCCCAATTTTGCCCCCTCCAGTAGAAAGTGCAGACTGCCCAGCCCCCCGGAACGCAGCACCTGAAAACGTCCGGTACCTTGCAAAGCTCCCCAGGGACTTCCCGAAATCGCCAGGTGCAAGGCTGAACACGACCAACCCTGCTGGGTCTGCAGGACACAGTTACCCTGTATGGCTTGCCAGGGACGTTGTTTGCCAATCTGCAAGGTTCCGGCCAGGAATTCCAGACTGGCATTTTTCCGCGCATGCGCCCGCAGCACGACCTTCAGATGCTGCGCTTGCCAGGCAGCGCCCTGAACCCGTGCCGCCGTGATTTCCAGCGTTTGCGCCCATGCCGGACCGGATAGCAAAAATCCCGCACAAAAAAATATAAGCCAATACCTGAGTCTGAACCCGGTGGTCTTTGGCAGGCGCAAGGGCTTAGAATCCTGCATAAGCACTCAGGCCGGAAAAACGCCTGTACTCAGGTAGCGATCACCGCGATCGCAGATAATCGCCACCAAGACCCCAGACTCCAGGGTTTGAGCAACACGCAGCGCGGCGGCCACCGCGCCTCCAGAAGATATTCCGGCCAGTACCCCTTCATCACGCGCCAGACGCCGGGTCATGTCCTCGGCTTCCTCCTGGGTCACGTCTTCTATCTGGCTGACCATCTCCCGATGGTAGATTTTTGGCAAATAGGCTTCCGGCCAACGGCGAATACCAGGAATTTTAGCTCCTTCAGCAGGTTGTACGCCGACAATCTGAATATCCGGAGAGACCATCCGCAAGTAGCGGGAGGTACCCATGATCGTCCCGGTGGTACCCATGGAGGATACAAAATGGGTGATGCTGCCGCGTGTATCCCGCCAGATTTCCGGCCCTGTACTGAGATAATGGGCTTCCGGGTTATCGGGATTGGAAAACTGGTCAAGCATGAAGCCTTCTCCGGCGGCCACCATTTGCCGGGCCAAATCAATAGACCCTTCAATACTGCGTTCAGCTGGCGTCAAAATGACCTCAGCGCCATAGGCCCGCATCACCTGACGCCGCTCGATGCTCATGTTTTCCGGCATAATCAGGGTCATCGGGATCTTCCGCACCGAAGCCGCCATGGCCAGAGCAATGCCGGTATTGCCGCTGGTGGGTTCAATCAATCGGGTGGAAGTCGTGATGGTGCCGCGCTCCAGAGCCCGCCGGATCATGTTCATGGCTGGGCGGTCCTTGACGGAACCTGCCGGATTATTCCCCTCCAGCTTGCCAAAAATATGGACACCCGCTCTGGGTGTCAAACTCCTGAATTCGCAAAGCGGGGTATTCCCCACCCAATCTTCCAATCCGCCCATATGCTTCTCCTTGCCTGAACATGACGCCATCATAGACCCAAGCCCTAAACCGGGGCTATCCTGAACCCCCTTCAAGTCGGGATTGGAATCCTTGGAATGGAAAACAACCACACAGAAAGTCACGAGAAAAACACGGGTTGGCTGCGTGCTGGCGTGCTGGGTGCAAACGATGGTCTCCTTTCTACTGCAGGACTGCTCAGTGGAGTCATTGCGGGTCAGGCCAATCATGATCAGATTCTGCTGGCCGGAGTTGCCGCCTTGTTATCCGGAGCGCTGTCCATGGCTGCCGGTGAATATGTTTCCGTCAGCTCTCAGCGCGACAGCCAGAAAGCGCAGCTGCGGCAGGAAGCCCATGAGATAAAGCAAAATCCTGAACTGGAACAACTCGAACTTTGTCGAATTTATATGGACCGGGGCCTGGATGAAGCTCTGGCACGGCAAGTTTCTTTTCAATTGATGCAGCGTGATCCTCTTGAAGCGCATGCGCGGGAAGAGTTGGGCCTGACTGAAGTCGCTGAAGCGCGCCCTGTTCAGGCGGCATTAGCCTCCGCTGTTTCTTTTGTGAGCGGCGCGGTACCGCCGGTTCTGATCGGCGCTTTTGTCCCGCACGCCTATGCGCTACCCATGCTCTTTGTAAGCACATTGATTCTTTTAGTCATACTGGGGGTCATCTCTGCCAAACTGGGTGGATCAAACCCTTTGAAGGGTGCCTTGAGAATCCTGTTTTGGGGCACAGTCGCACTCGCCTTTACGGCACTGATCGGTCACCTTCTCGGTCAGGCTATCGGCTAGGACTATTTTTCGGAGGTATTCAGCATGCTGGAAGAAAACTCACTACCAAGATGGCATATTTATCCAGACCAGGAACAGATCAGTACCCATCTTGCGGCGGCCATCACCCGCATGGCGGCCGAGGCCATCGCCCTGCGCGGTGCTTTTCACTTGGTGGTAGCGGGAGGCAATACGCCACGTGCCACTTATGCCCGGCTGCCGTCCATGGGCCGCGACTGGCAACGCTGGCATATTTATCATGGCGATGAGCGCTGCCTGCCACCCGAAGATCCCGAACGTAATAGTCTGATGCTTGCACAAACCTGGTTGTCCCAGGTACCCATTCCAGGCGCCCAGATTCATACCATACCCGCCGAAGCGGGAGC
Organism: Acidithiobacillus sp. HP-11; assembly: GCF_015100075.1. Classification (NCBI taxonomy): domain Bacteria; kingdom Pseudomonadati; phylum Pseudomonadota; class Acidithiobacillia; order Acidithiobacillales; family Acidithiobacillaceae; genus Acidithiobacillus; species Acidithiobacillus sp. HP-11. Next base: position 33,537 of record NZ_JACKYY010000018.1, on the reverse strand, counting down.
CAGTAAAGCGGCCCGCCGCTATGCTGCCATTCTGCCCGCACAACGTTTTGATTTGGTTCTTTTGGGTTTGGGGGAGGATGGACATACGGCCAGTTTGTTTCCCGGACATGACTGGGGACAGGAAAAAGGCAGTTCTCCCACCCTCAGTATTCTGGATGCTGCTAAAGCCCCCCCGCAGAGAGTCAGCCTCAGCGCCTGGCGACTGCGCCACACGCACGCCCTGTTTTTTCTGGCCTGCGGCTCAGGAAAGCAGGATGCCATTGCTTCCTGGTTACGCGGTGAAAACATTCCTGCAGCGGTGGTGGGTCGTGGCGCGGATGTTTGGCTGGATATGGCTGCGTGGCCGGAAAGTCTGCCCAAGTAGTTTACTCTATACGAACCTCACTATAGGCGTGGTCAATCTGCAGCCGTCTTCTGCGACTGCTTAACCATAGAAAGCGCCGTTCCCACCAGAGCGCCAATATTGCCGAGATCGGAGGGAATCACCAAGCTGGTACTGCTCTTGGCCAAATATCCCCACTTTTCGATGTAGTCCTTGGCGAGCTGCATTTGCAGGGCTTCGTAGCCTCCGGGTTCACGGGCTGCCGAACCAATAACACGGATGGCTTCGGCGGTAGCCTCGGCAACCAGTTGAATGGCCTTGGCTTCACCTTCGGCACGCAATACTTCCGCCTGTTTGCGGCCATCTGCCACATTGATGTCCTGTTGCCGCTGACCTTCAGAAGTGTTGATTTGCTGCTGTCTTTGTCCTTCGGATTTGGCAATCAGGGCGCGCTTTTCCCGCTCTGCGGTAATTTGCAGTTCCATGGCGCGGATGATTTCCTGGGGTGGGGTGATATCCCGTATTTCGTAGCGGAGCACCTTGACGCCCCAGTTCAGGGCCGCTTCATCCACCGAAGCCGCCACCGCCGTATTGAGCAGCTGCCGGGAAGACAGGGCTGCATCCAGATGCAACTTGCCGATTTCTGAACGCATGGTGGTTTGTGCCAACTGGATGACCGCAGTAAAGGGGTTGCTCGAACCATAAGCCGCCTTGACGGAATCCGTAATTTGCAAATAGAGAATCCCGTCTACCGTCATGGTGGTGTTATCAAAGGAAATACAGGCCTGCGCGGGCACTTCCATGGGTACTTCGCGCATATCAAAACGAAAGGCCACACGGTCCAGAAAAGGAATAATAAAATTCAGGCCCGGCTCCAGAACAGCGTGATATTTACCAAGTCTTTCAACCACCCAGGCACGCTGCTGGGGAACCACCCGGATGGTGGTGCGTAAAATCAGAAAAGCCGCGACAATAACAATCAGGATGATGATGAGGGAGGACATAAAGACTCCTTGTCGGAGGGTTGCCGGGGTAGCACCCCTAAATGTAGCAGGTTATCGGTCTTGCCCACGATCACGGCGCGATCACCGGCACAGGGGGCCGGGCCATCATCTACCACCGCCATCCATTCGCTGCCCCGGTAACGCACCGTATAATGTTCATTCTGGTCAGGACCACGAATCACATCCACGCCCTGACCCAAATCAAAATCCGTCAGTCCCTGAGATTTTCCGGCGAGGCGGTGGCGCAGCCACATTCCGGCAGGCAACAACACCAGACAGAAGCCCAGAAACACCCAGTGCAAAACCGCGCCAGGCAGCACCAACCCGGTAATGGCGGTAAACAAGGCGGCTAGAGCCACCGCCGCCAGATAAAAAGTTCCGGTGAACAATTCGGATATTCCCGCTGCGAAAGCAATAATGACATAAATATAAAGCATGCTAATCACCCACGCCGGGAGTCATTCTCCTCAGTCCATTTGCAAAAACAGTGCTGCCAGGGGCGGCAGAGTCAATTCCAGTGAACAGGGTAATCCCATCCAGCTCCGCGCTTCGGCAAACAGCGGAAGGTTACCCACATTACTGCCCTGATACGCCGCTGCATCACTATTGAAAATTTCCCGGTAACGCCCGGACTCTGGAACGCCGATACGATAATTTTTGCGCAGTACCGGGGTAAAATTGAACACGGCCAGAATAAAAGCACCGTTGCGATCGCGGCGCAGAAAGCTGAGTATAGACTGGTCCGCGTCATGACAATCCACCCAGGCAAAACCCTCCGGGGCAAAATCCAGGTCATAAAAAGCTGGCAGGTCGCGGTACAGGTGCCCGAGATCCCGACTCAGCCACTGTATCCCCTGATGCCAGGGTATTTGCAGCAAATCCCAGTCCAGGGCTTTTCCACAATTCCACTCCGTTCCCTGAGCAAATTCATTGCCCATGAAATTCAGTTTTTTACCCGGATGAGCACACTGATAACTGAGCAGCAGACGTAAATTGGCAAAACGCTGCCAGGTATCGCCAGGCATTTTATCCAGCAAAGAGTATTTTCCATGCACCACCTCGTCATGAGAGAGGGGCAGTACAAAATTTTCTGCGTACGCATATAGCTGACTGAAGGTCAGATCATTCTGATGAAAACGCCGATAAACCGGATCCTGCTGCATGTAAGATAGGGTGTCATTCATCCAGCCCATATTCCATTTCATGGAAAAACCCAGCCCGCCCACATAGGTAGGGCGGGAGACCATGGGCCAGGAGGTCGATTCTTCAGCAATGGTCAAAATACCCGGATAGCGCTCATTGAGCACCACATTCATTTCCCTTAGAAAATCAATGGCTTCAAGATTCTCCCTGCCACCGTACTGGTTGGGAATCCATTCTCCCTCGTTCCGGGAATAATCCCGGTAGAGCAGGGAGGCCACCGCATCTACCCGCAAACCATCAATATGAAAACTGTCCGCCCAATAGCAGGCATTAGCCAGCAGAAAATTACGGACTTCGTTGCGGCCAAAGTTGAAAATATAAGTTCCCCAGTCACGGTGTTCACCTTCACGGGGGTCTGCATATTCATATAAAGCGGTGCCATCAAAACGGGCCAGTCCCCAGTCATCCTTGGGGAAATGCCCCGGCACCCAATCCAGCAGCACGCCAATACCGGCCTGATGAAAAGCATCTACAAAGGCCCGAAAACCATCCGGGTTCCCGAAGCGGCTGGTCGGTGCATAATAACCGCTGACCTGATACCCCCAGGATTCGTCCAGAGGATGCTCCATCACCGGCATCAGTTCGATATGGGTGTAACCCATGTTCTGCACATAGCGCAGCAGGCGTTCGGCAAGCTCGGCATAGCCCAGAAAGTCCCCTTTCTCGTCGCGCTGCCAGGATCCTAAATGCACTTCGTAAATATTCATCGGGGCGTGCTGCCAGTCGGCCTGCGTCCGCGCAGTCATCCAGTCCTGATCCTTCCAGACATGCTGACTATCCACTACCCGGGCTGCAGTACTTGGACGTCTTTCAAAAGCATTGGCATAAGGATCGGTTTTCACAAAAACCGCGCCGGACTCCCGGTGGCGGAGCTCAAACTTGTAGATTTCACCCAATTCCAGTCCGGGAATGAACAATTCCCAGAGGCCACTCATTCCCCGGACCCGCATCGGGTGATAACGACCATCCCAGTGATTAAAATCGCCAACGACACTGACCCGCTCCGCATTGGGTGCCCAAACGGTAAACAAAACGCCTTCGACACCTTCATGATAACGACTATGGGCACCCAGATGTCGATAGGCTTCATATAATCGGCCTTCACTGAACAGGTAAACTTCCAGATCGCCCAGCACCGGACTGAACACGTAGGGATCATAAGCTTCGTGTGTGCCCAGGGAATCCTGCCAGCGGTAACAATAGGGGGTGGGCAGGCTATCTCCGGTATGAATAAAAATCCCGTCGGGATGCTGCATGGTCATCAGCACCCATCCCTGCGGGGTTTGCAGCTCTACCTGAGCGGCCCCTGGCAGAAAAACGCGCTGCACAGCTTGATTGTCGTTACCGATCCGGTGCTGCCCCAACCAGGCGAAGGGATCGTGATGACGGGCCTCGCGAATGGCTATTTCATCATGATTCCAATCTTCGCCATGATTTTTTTTTGGTAATTTCGTCACCACAATCTCCTTTTCATCATTGTGATTGAGGAGCCACTCCCACTAAGAGCATAACACATCGCCGGAAAAGACCATTGTCCCCTTTGAGTGCTTGCCGACATCCTCCAAGTTCAGTACCTTTAAACCGAAAGCACGGGGGAATCCTGTCTATACTCCAGGTCAGGTGTAATACCAGTGCCCGACAAGGAGAAGAGCATGTCCGAAGAAAACCAGAGTGGCCCCAGCAATTCCCCGCGCTTTGTCAGTAACCTGACCAAAAATACCCTCGCCCTGGTCCTGGCGGGTGGTCGTGGTAGTCGCCTCGGACCATTGACCGACTGGCGCGCCAAGCCCGCCGTGCCTTTCGGGGGCAAATTCCGCATCATTGATTTTTGTTTATCCAACTGCATGAACTCTGGCATTCGCCGTATTGGTGTGCTGACCCAGTACAAAGCGCACAGCTTGATTCGTCACATTCAGCTGGGCTGGGGATTCCTGAGAGGCGAGTTCAGCGAGTTTATTGAAATCCTCCCTGCCCAACAGCGGATGAATACCGGCTGGTACAAGGGAACCGCAGACGCGATTTTTCAGAATATTGACATTTTGCGTGCCCATCGGCCGCGTTATGTGATTGTTCTCGCTGGTGACCATATTTATAAAATGGACTATGGTCAGATGCTCGCCGAGCATGTGCAAAGTCAGGCAGATATGAGCGTCGCCTGCATTGAGGTCCCTTTGGAAGAAGCCAAAGGTTTTGGGGTCATGACCGTCAACCACGAAGATCGGGTGACCGGTTTCACCGAAAAACCCAGCGATCCCACACCCACACCCAACAACCCCGACCGTGCGCTTGCGAGCATGGGTATTTATGTTTTCAACACGGATTTTTTGTATGAACAGCTCATCCGCGATGCGGACAGTCGCGAGTCCAGCCATGATTTTGGCAACGATCTGATCCCCTACATGGTGTCACGCTATCGGGTCATGGCTCACCGCTTCCGTAACAGCTGTATTTCCAGCAATGAAGGCAAGGCCAGTCGTTGCTACTGGCGGGATGTCGGTACGGTTGACGCCTATTGGGCTGCCAACATTGATCTGGTGCATGTAACCCCGGATCTGGATTTATACGACAGCCGCTGGCCCATCTGGACGTATCAGGAACAACTCCCGCCTGCCAAATTTGTCTTTGACGACGAAGGAAGACGTGGCATGGCCCTGGACAGTATTGTCTCGGGGGGTTGTATCATCAGTGGGGCTACGGTCCGTCGTTCCCTGCTGTTTTCCAATGTCCGGGTCAATGATGGCCACACCCTCATCGAAGATTCGGTGATTTTGCCCAACGTGCGCATGGGTGAAGGGGCTCGCCTGCGTAAAGTCGTCGTCGACAAGGGTACTATCATCCCTGACGGGCTGGTGGTGGGCGAAGATCCTGCCGAAGACGCCCGCCGCTTTTATCGAACGCCCAATGGCGTCACTCTGATTACTCCGGAGTTACTAGGCCAGCAACTACATTTTGTGAGGTGACCTTATGCCCCCCGCACGCGCACTTCATGTCATTTTCTGCTGGCATATGCACCAGCCCGATTATCGCAATGCAGATGGGCAATACGCATTGCCCTGGACGTACCTGCACGCCTGCAAGGATTATGCAGACATGATCGCGCATTATGAGGAAAACCCCATGGCTCGGGGTGTATTCAACTGCGTGCCTATTCTGGTTGAGCAAATTGAAGATTACACCAGCCAATTTGAAAGCGGGCATTTTCGCGACCCTCTACTCATCGCCCTGGCCAGCCCTGATCTAAAAAGTCTGAACAACGAGCAACGTCATCACCTCATGGAGCAATGTTTTCGTCTGGATCCGGAACATATGCTGAATCCCTTTCCCGGATACCGCCGACTGCATGAAATCTATACCATCATGCACAGTGATCCGGCGGAGCTTTCTGACTATTTGTCCATTCAGTTTCTGGCCGATCTGCTGGTCTGGTATCACCTGGCCTGGACCGGTGAAACGGTGCGACGCGGCAGCCCGCTCATTCAGAAGTTGATGGACAAGGGACACGGTTTCACGCTCGCAGACCGGCAGGATTTACTGCAATTTCTCGGTGAGCTGATCGGCGGACTGATTCCCCGTTACCGCGCCCTGGCAGAAGCAGGACGTATCGAAATATCCACCACCCCCTACTACCACCCCATTGGCCCCCTGCTGCTGGACTTTGCCGCCGCCCGGGAAGCCGTACCCGATGCGCCATTGCCCGAATCCCCTGAGTACCCCGGCGGGGTCGAGCGTGCGCGCTGGCATATTAAACGCGCTCAGACTTATCATCCGCAACATTTCGGCATTGCCGCCCGGGGCATGTGGCCAGCAGAGGGCGGGGTTTCTGCCGCCTTCGTCAAAATGCTGGGTGAGGCTCAAGTGACCTGGACGGCTTCGGGAGAAGGCGTACTCACACATAGCCTGCTGCGCAGTGATGACGACTCGGCACCACGCGGTCGGGCCGAATATTTATACAAGGCTTATCGCCTCGAAAATCAGGGACCGGCGCTGTTTTTTCGGGATGACGCGCTCTCTGACACCATCGGTTTTGACTATAAAACCTGGTTTGGCCACGATGCAGTCATCGATTTCGTGCATAAGCTCGAAGCCATCTGGCGCCAGACGGAAGATCAGGATCATCCCGTTGTCAGCATTATTCTTGATGGAGAAAATGCTTGGGAATACTACCCCTACAATGGCTACTATTTTCTTTCCGAGCTCTACCGGGCCCTTTCCAATCATCCCCATATCAAAATGTGTACCTTCAGCGACTATGTCCAGGACCATCCGGAAGCCATCAAAAGCATTCCGGATCTTGCCGCCGGGAGTTGGGTCTATGGCAATTTCAGCACCTGGATTGGCGATGGAGCCAAAAACCGGGCCTGGGATATGCTCTGCACCGCCAAGCAGGATGTTGACCAGCATTTTGCCGGACTCACCCCCGAACTGCAGGAAGAAATCACTGAACAGTTAGGTCGCTGCGAGGGCTCGGACTGGTTCTGGTGGTTCGGGGATTACAATCCTGCCGATTCGGTCAGGGATTTTGATCACCTGTTCAGGATGAACCTGCGCAAACTTTATAACCTGATGCAAATTTCTCCTCCAGAAACTCTCAACGAACCCATCAGTCATGGTGGGGGACCCACCGAATCTGGAGGTACCATGCGCCGCACCCAATGGAAGGATAAGCAATGACCCACAGTACCCCCCTCCTCCTGGGCGTCCACGCCCATCAGCCGGTTGGTAATTTTCCGCAGGTGATTGATGACGCCGTACTGCGCTGTTATCACCCCTTTCTTGAAGCCATGCATCGCTTTCCTGAATTTCCCTTTGCCATTCATATCAGCGGCTGGTTACTCCAATATATGGTGCAACAGCACCCCAACACCATAAAACTGCTGAAAGAGATGGTCACCCGCCAGCAGGCGGAGCTGGTGGGCGCCGGGGACACCGAACCGGTACTGGCGGCTATTCCCCATGCAGATCGCATCACCCAACTGGAGGCCATGGCCGACCGACTGGACAAAAATTTCGGACAGCGCCCGGTGGGTGCCTGGCTGACCGAGCGCGTTTGGGATCCCAGCGTGGTTCCTGCCCTGCAAGAGGCGGGAATTCAATATGTGATGGTGGATGATTATCACTTTCTCTGCGCTGGGGCCTCTACCGACCAACTCGGCAGTTTTCATCGCACCGAAGAAAATGGTCAGACTATTGATGTGTTTCCTATTTCCGAAGCCTTGCGTTATCGCCTGCCTTTCTCGGAGGCCGCTGCTGCAGTCACTTATATCGAAGAAATATCCGCGCATAACCCGGGCAGCGCCGGGATTTATTTTGATGACATCGAAAAGTTCGGGGTCTGGCCGGAGACTTATAGTTGGGTTTATGAAAAAGGCTGGCTGGAACAGTTTCTGCGGGGCGTCCTGAATTCTCCACACATTCAACCCATGCATTTCAAGGATTATCTGCACCAGCATCGACCCCAGGGTATGATTTATCTGCCCACGGTGTCCTACAGTGAAATGAACGAATGGACACTGGCACCGGATGCTGCCCGCAACTACGCGGCTTTTCTGGAACAGGAAAAGGCTGCGGGCCGCCTGGACTTACGCAAGCCACTCATCCGTGGCGGGATATGGAAAAACTTTCTGACCCGTTATCCCGAGTCCAACTGGATGCAAAAACGCATGCTGCAATTATCCCAGCGCTTTCATGCTTTGCCCAAGCGTCAGCAAAGTAAGCAGATGCGTGCGGATTTACATGAAACCCAAGCCAATGATGCCTATTGGCACGGGCTGTTTGGCGGCATTTATCTGCCGCACCTGCGCCGGGCGGTGTACCAGGCCATGGTACGACTGGAAGCGCAGCTCGATAAAATCCAGGAACGTCCGGGTTTACAGTTCATTGACGTGGATATGGATGGTCATGAAGAGCTGTATTATCACAATGACCATCAACAGCTAATCATTCGCCCGACGCCCTCCGGCGCCGTGGCCGAGTGGGATTGTTACAAACTGCATCACAATCTTGGGGATACCCTGGCACGACGCGACGAGGCCTACTACGACAAAATTCGTCACGGGGCAGTGGATCATGCGACTCCCAGTGAAGGCATTGCTTCCGCCCATGACCGCATCAGCTTCAAAACAGAAATTACGGCAGAAGATCTGCTTGCCGACACCGCCCCCTGTCACAGTTTTCAGGAGTGGCTGGATAATGTCGCAGTCACATATCCGGAAAACAGCATCGTTCAGGATACTCCCCACTTTACGGGCGGTGTCGCTGACAGCTGGGCAGTCAGTAAAGCCTACAGCCTCACCCATAAAGGACTGATGGTGCATTTCCGGATAGAATCACCAGCTTCCCAACAAAATGTGGAGTCTCACCATTTTCAGACTCGGCTATTTCTGGCCATGCCCAGTTGTGATGGGCCGGCGGGACAGTTTTTTGCGGATGAGCAATCCCAGGGTGGCTTCGGACTTCCCATCCAGGGTGAAAAAACCCGACAAATAGTGCTAGAAGATGCCGTAATGGGCGGTAAAATCACCCTCCATTGCAATCCGCCTGCGCGCTGGGAGGCTGCGCCCCATATGACCGTTTCCCAATCCGAGGCGGGCTTTGAAAAAATCATGCAGGCCCTGCAACTGGATTTTTACTGGGACCTGACGGCTGGCAAGACGCAACATATTGAGATACTGACGGAGATCATCGCCGATGACTGAGCAGCTGACCATTGGTGTTGATGTCGGTGGCACCAATTTACGTTTTGGGGTTTTCCGGGGCAATGATTGTCTGGACAGTATTCGCCATGAAGTCGATCTGCACGCCAAATGCGCTGCGGCAGCCGATTCAGAAAGCGCTGCCCAACTGTTTACAGATTTGCTCGAAGCGGGTATCGCCCAGCTTCGCCATCAATATCCGGAAATTGTTCGTGTCGGGGTGGCCGTGCCCGGTTTTGTGAATGCCAAAGGCGTATTACTGCAATCCCCCAACATTCCGCAACTCATCCACTTTGATTTGCAAAGCGCCGTCCAGAACGCCTGCCAACTACCCGTACTCATCGAAAATGATGCTAATGCTGCCGGATATGGCGAATTCTGGGAAGAAAAACAGGAAAATCCCGAATTGCGCGATCTCTTGTACGTCGGCTTGGGTACCGGTGTCGGTGGTGGGTGGGTCCATAACGACCGCCCCTGGCGCGGTGAACATGGAACCGCCATGGAGATAGGGCACATCATCGTGGTCCCCGGCGGAAGACGATGTGGCTGTGGTAATCAGGGTTGCCTGGAACAATATGCCTCGGCACGCGGAATCCAGTCCAGTTATGTGGAACTGACCGGCACAGCACCGGATACTGCCGTTATTGCCCAGATGGCCTGCGATGGGCGCCCCGAAGCCAGTCAAACCTTTCAGATGGCCGGTGATTATCTGGGACAAGCCCTGGCCAGCATTTTGAAGGTTGCCGATGTCCGGGTCATTCGGGTGGGAGGCGGGGTTAGTGCGGCCTGGGATTGTTTTGCACCAGCACTCATGCAACGCCTGGACGCCGATCTGATTCCCGCGCTACGCGGCGAGGTGGAAGTCAAACGCGGCAATCATGATGATCTCGCCGGAATGCGCGGGGTCGCCCTGCTGGCCGATCAGGAACTCAGCCAATAACCGATGCGTATCGGAGTTTTTGATTCTGGACTGGGTGGTCTCAGCACCCTGCTCTCCTGCCTGCGTTATTTGCCGAATGCCCATTTTTTGTTTTACGGCGATAGCGCTCATAGTCCCTATGGCGACAAAACCGCCGGCGAAGTACTACAATGGACGGAAGATGCTTACGCCTGGTTTGTCCGGCAAGGCGTAGATGCCGTGGTACTGGCTTGCAACACGGCTACCAGCGCGGCAGCCATACCTCTGCGGGAATATGCGGACGTGCCCATCATCGGTATTGAACCCGCCATCAAAAAAGCTCTGATGCTTTATCCCGAAGGCAGGATTCTCCTGCTGGCCACAGCCATGACCGTCACTGGTGAAAAACTGCGTAATCTCTTGACGCAATTACCAAATGCCGAACAACGCGTGCAGCCTCTTGCTTGCCCGGGTCTGGCAGAACGCATTGAATCCCAGAGCCATGACTGGCAGCAGCAAGTCCAGGAGTATCTGCACAATCATGTTCTGCCTTTTTACTCGACAGACACTCAAGTCATTGTGCTGGGCTGCACCCATTACTGCTGGATCAGCAACTGGCTGTCAGAGCTAAATGGACGGAATATTCCCACCCTGGATGGAAATGATGGCGTGGCGCGGCAATTATGTCGCAGGCTCGACATGCAGAGACTCCCGGACACGCCACCTGATTTACCCGTTGAAGCATCGATTGATTTTTATTTTACCGCCGCCGCGGCTGAAAAGACGCAAGTTGCCCGTCGCCTGCTGCGCGCTCACGGGGTCAAAACCTAGTCCATCTGGACCCCATGATCCGTCAACTTCACACCATATTTTTTGGCCTGAGCTTCGCCCTGGGCGTAAGCCAGATTAGCCAGTTCCTCGGCATGCTTGGCCTTGACCACGGCTTCATCATATTTACCGGCTTTGTCTGCAGCTTCGGCTTCCTTATAAACTTTCGGGGTGGAAAGCCACAAATAATGCACGGCTGAAGTTTTTGCCATGGCCGTCTTGGCCGCCGCCAGCGCATGCTGTGCGTCTGTAGCGGTAACCGTCGCCGCCGTCGCAAAACCCGCCATCATCAGGGTGCCTGCTGCCATCACACTCATCAATACACGCTTCATAAATGCACCTCCCTCTACAAACCTTGTTCAGAATGAAACCACCGACCGGACATTACTCCGATGCACAATCCAGCAAAATCTGTTCCTTCTTTGTAAGCATCTGAAAAAATGGATCACTCAGCATCATTCCAGCAATCTGCTCATGTTGAAATGGCCAATTTGGGCCAGAAGACCCAATGCCCATGCGGGCCATACCGGACCATTTGATTCCATCGGCAGCATCTCTAAATGAGTAGAGGCACAGCCAGCGCCAGGGCATGAATCAAGACACCCACCAGGCCGCCGACCAGGGTTCCGTTTACCCGAATATATTGCAAATCGGTCCCCACTCCTTCTTCCAGCAGGCGGATCATGTCTTTTTCGGGCCAATCCTGAATGGTTTTTTCAATATGCTGCGCCAAACCATCACGCATGGCCGGGGCTAAACGGCGGGCACTGTTTTCCAGATAATCATTAATGGCCTCCCGCAAGACTGCCTGCTCCGCCAAAAATGTCCCCAACTGTCCGGCCAAAACCTGAATCTGTCCTTGCAGGCGGGAATCAGGGCTGCCCAGATCATGGTCCAGCCAGGTGCGCAGGTCGCGCAACAAACCATCTGCATACTCCTGCACAGCTGGATGGGAAATCAGGCCATTTTGCCAACGCTGGATACGCTCCTGAAACCCGGCGTCTGTCCGCAGCCGCACAATCGCATCAGCCATCCAGCGATCAAAAGCCAGACGGCGCGGATGCTCGGGATCGTCCTCGATTTCCTGCAAAAGTTGATGCGCGGCCTTTACCAGATTTCGCGCGAGATTATCACTCAGGGTGGCAGGGTCCATGAGCGCACTCATCCAGGAGAACAAGGTGGGATAGGCGCGTTTCAGAATGGCTGCTATTTGCTCGGCCAGCAGCCCCTGCGTTTCTTCCCCATCCAGCCACTCGCGCAGGCGCTGAATACCATCTTCCAGAAGGGCCTGATGACGGTGGTCTTCCGTCAGTAATGCCAGAATATTTCCCATCCAGCGCGCCCCATCCACGCGCTGCAGCTGGCGACCCAGCGCGCTTCTCAGGGCAACACGCAATTCCTGATCATCAGTCAGCGCCAGGGCTTTTTGCAGCAACGTCGTCAATTGCCGGGCCAGCAGATGACTGCTTTCCGGCTGGATCAGCCACTGTGCCAGCCAAGTGGCGGGATCGGCGCGGCGCAACAGGCGGACAATGGCTTCGCTTTCCAGAAAATGATCACGAATGAACGTGGCCAGACGCTTCGCCAGACGCGCCTTGTTTCTCGGCAAAATGGCCGTATGGGGAATGGGCAGACCCAGCGGATGACGAAACAGGGCCACCACCGCAAACCAGTCCGCCAGCCCGCCCACCATGGCGGCCTCGGAAAATGCCCCGGTCCAGGCCCAGACGCCCGAAAATCCCTGACTGGTCGAAAATAAGAACAACAGCAACGCCAGCAACAGTAAAACCAAAGCCCAGCGGCGCATCACCTGCAATTTTTGCAGGCGCTCTCCTGGCCGGGGATTCAGAAGTGTTTTTGGGGGTTCATTATTATCGGCAATCATGTGAGCGAGTTTAGCACGGAGACTTGCACTCTGTAGAAATCGCCATTTAATATGCAAACATAACTATTGGCAGGGAGTATGGATCATGCGTCTTGTTCTGGCGATTTTTTTACCTTTTCTAGTGTTTTTCACCATTGGCCGGCCGCTCGCAGGCATCATCTGCCTGCTTCTGCAAATCACCGTACTGGGCTGGATACCGGCGGCTATCTGGGCGGTTTACGCCTTAAGCCAGTACAAGACCGATCAGAAAATCCAGAAAGCGCTGGGACGTTAAAGGCCCTAATTAAGCCGATATCGGTTAACCAAGATAAGACTTCCTGCTCAAGTTGGCATTCGGTCAGCGTTCGTCTTCCTTAATGACGCGGATCAATGCCAGATTGATGTAGTAGTTGCTTCGTCCTGCCTTGACCTTTTCGACAAAACCCGCTTCGGCCAGATCGTCGAGGTATTTTGTTGCAGTCAGACGTGAAACCTGAAGATCGCGCTCCAAAAAGGCAATCTTGGTGTAAGGATGCTGGAACAGACTATTGATCAAGTCTTGGCTGTAGAAGCGAAACTGATTCCGGATTCGCTGCTTATAGTCCATCAGGGCGAGGCTGATCGCTTTAATCATTTTGATGGCCTGCTCTGCGGTCTGTTCCACAGCATCCAGCATGTACATAACCCATTCTTCCCAGGCTTCATCATCCCGAACGGTCTGAAGCAGGCGATAGTACTCCCCTTTGTTCCGAACGATGTAGTTGCTGAGATAAAGCAACGGGATGTCCAGCAACTCAGCCTTGACCAGATAAAGCACGTTGATGATGCGCCCGGTTCGACCGTTGCCATCGTAAAACGGGTGGATACTCTCGAACTGATGATGAATCAGAGCCATCTTGATCAACGGGTCAACGTTGAATAGAGCATCGTCATTGATAAATCGCTCTAGCAGCCTGTCGGATTATTCGCGTAACCCACTGATTTTATTGCATCTGCCATTTTCTGGAAATTTATTTAAACGCTTAGTAATCAATGCATTACGTTTCTTCAAAACCGAAAGTCCGACAGGCTGCTAGCTTCTTCAGAATAGGAGCAGTTTCGAACCGTACCGGATCGAGCTGATGCAGCGGCTCAAGTATCATGGTTGCTCCCGAATAGATGGAATGGCGAAACATGCAAAGAAAAACAACTCGACCTATACACATCGCGAGAAATATGCATAGGAAAACCCATTCTTATATACACGTCAAGCTTAGTCGGAATAAGATCTGTCTACCGGGTTGGCATTGTGTAGCCCGCTTCGCGCACATTAAAAATCCCAGAAAGTACAAGACGTTCCGGGATTATGTTTACAATTTATGTTTGGTGAATCCTAAAAAGGAATATCGTCATCAAAATCTTCCATCGGCGGGGGTGGGGTATCCTGTTTGCGCCCACTGCTGGCCGGGGCTGAAGAAGCACCCGTCAAATGACCGCCGCCATGATCTTCTTCGTCAAAACTGGCTGCACCACCACCGCCCCCGCGTGGACCCACCAATTGCAGCCGGTCACCGATAATTTCAGTGGTGTAGCGCTCCTGACCTTCCTTGTCGGTCCACTTGCGGGTCTGCAATCGGCCTTCCACATAAGCCATACTGCCCTTGCGCAGGTATTCGCCAGCAATTTCGGCTGTACGTCCAAATAGCACGATACGATGCCATTCGGTGCGTTCCTGTTTATTCCCTTCGCGATCCTTGAAATTTTCAGAGGTGGCAATACTGAAATTGGCGATAGCAGCACCACTGGGCTGATAGCGCATCTCCGGGTCCCGGCCCAGATGTCCTAATAATATGACCTTGTTCACTCCCGCCATTGTCAGATCTCCTTGAGTACAAGGGGACGGCCGTCCCCGAAAGCTCTATACTAACCCATCCAGAGAAAAACTCATTCCTGAACCCAAAAAGGCTACGGCTACATGGAACATATCCAGATCCGGGGCGCACGTACCCATAATCTCAAAAACATCTCATTGACCCTGCCCCGGGACCGCCTCATTGTCATCACCGGCTTATCCGGTTCGGGCAAATCCTCACTGGCTTTTGACACGCTCTATGCCGAAGGTCAGCGCCGCTATGTGGAGAGTCTTTCGGCCTATGCCCGGCAGTTTCTGTCGCTGATGGGCAAGCCTGATGTGGATGCCATTGAAGGGCTATCGCCCGCCATTTCCATTGAACAGAAATCCACTTCCCATAATCCCCGCTCTACCGTCGGCACCATCACGGAAATCCATGACTATCTGCGTCTGCTGTATGCCCGCACTGGCACGCCCTGGTGTTGCGGAGCACCCATTCAGAGCCAGACCATCAGCCAGATGGTAGATCAATTACTGGCCCTGCCTGAAGGCGAAAAACTGATGATTCTCGCCCCCATGGTGCGTGATCGCAAAGGCAGTCATGAAGAGGTGATCAGCGCGCTGCGGGCCAGAGGCCTGATTCGTGCGCGGGTAGATGGGGAAATGCTCGAACTGGATGAAATTTCGACCCTGGACAAAAAACGCAAACATCGCGTTGAGGCCGTCATTGACCGCCTGGTGTTGCGCGAGGACAGTGGGCCGCGTCTGGCGGAATCCCTGGAAACCGCCCTGAGCCTCGCCGATGACCAGGCCATCGCCGTGTTGATGGGGCCTCAACATCAGGAAGAACGCCTGTTCTCCGCCCACCATGCCTGTCCCAGTTGTGGACGTTCCTTTCCGGCCCTCGAACCCCGGCTGTTTTCTTTCAACAATCCGGCAGGGGCCTGCCCACGTTGTGACGGCCTGGGAGAAATTACCTTTTTTGATCCGGACCTGATTATTCCTGATCCGGGTGCCAGCCTCAGCGCCGGGGCCATCGCCGCCTGGACCAAGCGCCACAAGGAACATTACACCCCCTTGTTGAAGGCGCTGGCCGCTCATTTTCACTTTTCCCTGGAGTCTTCCTGGGAAGACCTGCCTTTTGAGGTGCGTGAGCAAATTCTGCACGGTTCCGACGAACGTATTACCGTGCAGCAAGGTTCACGGACGCATCAGATTCATTTTGAAGGAGTCATTCCCGGACTGGAACGGCGCCTGCGCGAATCCCAGTCCAATCTGGCTCGGGAAGAAATCATGCGTTACATGGGCCGCCTGCGCTGTCCGTCCTGTCACGGCAGCCGTCTGCGTGAAGAAGCCCGTATGGTCAAGGTGGGGCCTCTGGCCCTTCAGGAAGTGTCAGCGCTGCCCATTCGCGAATCCCTGCAACACTTTGCGCATTTGCAACTGGAGGGCCAGGAAGCCATTATCGCCGAGAGAATCCTGAAGGAAATCAGTAGCCGCCTGAAGTTTCTGGTAGATGTGGGTCTGGCCTATCTGAGTCTGGATCGTTCCGCAGAAACCCTTTCCGGTGGCGAAGCCCAGCGCATTCGCCTGGCCTCCCAGATTGGTGCCGGTCTGGTGGGGGTCATGTATGTTCTGGATGAACCCTCCATCGGCTTGCACCAGCGTGACAATGATCGTTTGATCGGCACCCTCAAACATCTGCGTGATCTGGGGAATACCGTCATTGTTGTAGAGCACGACGAAGATGCCATCCGCGCTGCAGATCATGTAGTGGATATGGGCCCCGGTGCCGGTACCCACGGAGGTGAAGTCATCGCTCAGGGTACTCCCGAAGAGATTCGCGCCAATCCGGACTCCCTCACTGGTCGTTACCTGACTGGTGATTTGTGCATTGCCATTCCCGAACGCCGCCGTCACGACCAGCAACGCTGGCTGGAAGTCATCGGTGCGACGGGCAACAACCTGCAATCAGTCGATGCAAAAATTCCCATCGGCCTGTTTACCTGCATCACCGGCGTCAGCGGCTCGGGCAAATCCACGCTGATCAATGACACCTTGTATCCCGCCTGCGCGCGGGTTCTGATGGGCAGCACGCAGAGTCCGGCTGCGCATCAGCAACTGCGTGGCCTGGAAGCCCTCGACAAGGTCATAGCCATTGATCAAAGTCCCATCGGCCGGACCCCCCGGAGTAATCCGGCCACCTATACCGGACTGTTCACCCCGATTCGCGAGCTTTTTGCCGCCACCAGCGAGGCCCGGGCGAGAGGTTACAATCCGGGGCGCTTCAGTTTTAACGTCAAGGGCGGCCGTTGTGAAGCCTGTGAGGGCGACGGCGTCATTCGCGTTGAAATGCATTTTCTGCCGGACATTTACGTATCCTGCGACGTTTGTGCCGGAAAACGCTACAAGCGGGAAACACTGGATGTGCATTACAAGGGCAAAAATATTCACGAAATTCTCGAAATGACGGTGGAAGATGCCCGCCAGTTTTTTGATCCGGTACCAGCCATTGCCCGTAAATTGCAAACACTGCTCGATGTAGGGCTGGGTTATCTGCGCCTCGGCCAGTCCGCCACCACACTTTCCGGTGGCGAAGCCCAGCGGGTAAAGCTCTCCCGGGAATTATCCCGACGGGATACCGGACGCACCCTATACATTCTTGATGAACCTACCACCGGCCTGCATTTTCATGATATCGCCCTGCTCCTGGTAGTCCTGCAGAAGCTCGCCGATGCGGGCAATACCATTGTGGTCATTGAACATAATCTGGATGTCATCAAAACCGCCGACTGGATTATTGACCTGGGTCCCGAGGGTGGCTCCGGAGGCGGGCAAATCATCGCCACGGGCAGCCCTGACGAAGTCGCCCGCAATCCGGTTTCACACACCGGTCACTATCTGGCGCGACATTTATCCCGATAAATTGCACAATAGTCCTGTAAACATGACCTGGAGCCGTGAATATGTCCGTTCTCCCCGAACGCCGTGAACAAATCCGCAGTGCCCACGCCGCCCTGATCCTGCAGGTAGTTGCAGCCTGCCAGAACCCCCGGTTGCGCGGCGCTGTCGACGACCACCTGCGCGTCGCCGCTGCGAATGGTTGGGGAGAGCTGGTAACCGTCATTCAACAGATTATGGCTGGCAAGCGTGAACTGGGTTTACTGCAGGGACTGGATGAAGAAGACAGTGTCATCGTCGAATCCATTTTGATGGGTCTGCAAAATCCCGAAACTCTTCCCAAAAGTACGGGGCAGGCCGACCCGGGACTGGCGGCCCCGGGGCTGGCCAGTGTCATCCTTGCCGCCCGCCGGGGCGACCCCCAGGCCGTCGCCTGGTTGGGGCAAATGGCCAGTCAAATGCAAAAAGCCGGGGGCGACATGGCCCGTATGGGGGCCGCTCTCGGCCCCTTGTCCCGAGGTTTGGATGATCGCCGCAAGCTGGAAAAAGGCATGGGACCATTGGGTCGCAGCCTGCTTCAGGGGGTACTGGACGAACTCGCCAAAGCCGAATTGCAATAAGGTCCATTCAACCCGAAAAGCTTGAAATGTTGCTTTATCGCCCCTATTTCCCGAGTCAACGTCTTTTTATTTTCAGGAGTATTGCATGGCCACTGGTGAACACATCCTCGAAGTCAACTTAGGTAATTTTCAGGAAGCCGTTATTGAGCTTTCCCAAAAGGCCCTGGTCCTCGTGGATTTCTGGGCACCCTGGTGTGGACCCTGTCGCGCCCTGGGTCCTGTCCTCGAAAAGCTGGCGGAGGAAATGCAGGGTGCTTTTGTTCTGGCCAAAATCAATTCTGATGAAAACCCGGAACTTTCCCGGGAATATCAGGTGCGCGGAATTCCCGCCGTCAAGGCTTTCAAAAACGGTAAAGTGGTAGATGAGTTCACCGGTGCTCTCCCGGAGTCTGCCATCCGCCAGTTTCTTGAAAAGCATTTACCCAAGCCCGGCGATGATCTGCGCGCCGAGGCCATGGCCGCCATGGCCCAGGGCAAAACCGATGAAGCCCAGTCACTTCTGGAAGAATCCCTGCAGACGAATCCCCAAAACGATCAGGCGCGTTTGGCACTGGCCCATCTTGCCATACAACAGGGACGCCATGCGGATGCCCAGGTACAAATTGATGCCATGTCCCCTCTGTTTCAGATGGAAATCGAGGTCGAGGGCCTGAAAGCATTACTGGAATTTACGGATGCAGCGCGCAAAGCTCCCCCCATGACCACGCTGGAGACAACCATTGCCCATGAAAAAGGCGATGCACGCGCTCTGGCCATGTATCAGCGGGCGCTGGTTCTGCTTTTGCAAGGCCAGGAAGCCGCCGCTTTGGATCAACTGATTGAAATGGTGGAAAGACACAAAAGTTACGACGATGGACTCGCCCGCAAAACCATTCTGAAGATTTTTGCCCTCCACAGCAATCAGGGGCCACTGGTTGAGCAATACCGCACCAAATTATCCCGCGCCTTATATTAAGTGTTATGGTAGACCTCAGGCAGGAACTAGATGCTTTATTACCGAGTCTAAACGCAAATGCGTCAATGCTGCAGAACCAAAACTCCAAAGGAGAGTCCTATGGCGAATAGTCGCCCGAAAACCCTGTTGAAACGCCCGAAACTACTGATTACTGCTGTTGTCGCTGCGTGCTTTGGTTTTACCCTGGGCGCCACCGAATGGGCACAGGCCGATGCCACCCCTACGGCTCCCGCCTTATCCATCAACACCAACACCGCACCCCAACAGGCGCTGGTTGCCCTCCCGGACTTTACCCCCATTATTGATCGCTATGGTCCGGCAGTGGTGAACATCAGCAGCACCACCAACAAAGTCATCCACCAACAGCACAATCCGTTTCCGCCAAATTCTCCTTTTTACCAGTTTTTTCAGCACTTCGGCGCACCCGGACAAGCCGGTCCCGGCCATCAGCAGCACGAAAAAATTCAATCACTGGGTTCCGGATTTATCATCAGCCCGGATGGTTACATTGTCACCGCCGGTCACGTAGTACGGGGTGCCAATCATATTGTCGTCACCCTGACCAATCATCATGCCTATCCCGCCAAACTGATCGGACTTTCAGTGCGCTACGACACCGCCCTGCTGAAAATTGATGCCAAGGATCTTCCCACTGTCCCTATCGGCAATTCTGATCATCTGAAAGTCGGACAGTGGTTGCTGGCTGTAGGTGCGCCCTTCGGTTTTTACAATACCGTCACCCAGGGGGTGGTCAGCGCCATGAACCGGCCGTTGCCTGATGACGAATACATCCCTTTCATCCAGAGCGACGTGCCCATTAATCCCGGCAACTCCGGTGGTCCGCTCTTTAACATGAAGGGCCAGGTGATCGGCATCAATGATCAGATATACACCAACAGCGGCGGATATATGGGCTTGTCATTCTCCATCCCCATCAATACCGTCATGCGTGTGGTGCAGGACTTCAAGGACCATAAACCCATTCAGTTCGGGTATCTGGGTGTCGAAGTGCAGGATGTCACCCCGCAAATGGCCCAGGCCCTGCATCTTCAGGAACCGGTAGGCGCCCTCGTGGCTTCGGTGATGCCGGGCAGCCCCGCTGCCAAGGCCGGCATTCAGCCCGGTGATGTCATTGTGACTTATGACAGCAAACCGGTTTACAACGTCGGGCAACTGCCGCCCATGGTCGGCAACACGGTTCCCGGCACCCATGCCAGCGTAGGTATCCTCCATCATGGTGTCGCGGAAACCAAAAATGTCCTGGTCACCGCCCTGCCGAAAAACATGGACGAGCAGTCCAGCAGTACCCAACCGGCAGCGCCTGCAAAGACTGTGAAAATCAGCCGGATGGATATTCATGTTCAAAATCTGACTCCAGATATTGAAAAACAACTGGATGTCCACCATGGTGTGGTGGTGGTAGGTGTCAGTGAAGGCCCTGCCGCCGAAGCAGGCCTGATGCCCGGAATGATCATTCAGCAGATCAATCAGCAGGATGTCCAAAATGTCAGCGAGCTGGCGCACATTGTCGCCGGGTTACCAAAAGACCAACCCATTCCCATGTTGGTCCGTCAGGGTAAAGCGAGCATCTATGTGGTCATTACCCTGTCGAAAAAATAATCTGTTCGAGCGCTACAGGACGTTGCGCTCGACAATCACTTCTGAATAGGGATCCCCCATTGCCACGCAGGCGCTTTGTCGTCCCCAGAAACCAGCCTTTGAACGATTCACCTGATAATAAAATTCCAGGCTCAGATCGGGTTTGGCGGTAATATCGGCACTGTACAGCAGGTTCATCAAGGAAGCGCCGATACCCGTCAGCAAATAATCCACGGGATGATCTGCCCTGCCAAAACTCCGCAGATAACCCAGAGATTCATAGGGATACCAGGCCCTCAGCACCAGACGTTCGTTGGGCACCAGTTCATGAATTCGCCAGACACCCCAGCCGAGAGCATTAATACAGGCGACAATACCCGCCAGCCAATCCTCACGACAGCGTAATTGCGGGACCACCAGTTGATACCAGGGATCCGAGCGCATAATGCCACCCATCGTATTGAAACCACAGATATGACCGGCTTCAATAAGCAGGGTATCAGCGAGATCCTTACCCTGTAATCCCGCAAATTTTTCCTTGTAATAAAACAGGGCGGGATATTCATACCAGAGCATTTCATCGAGAAGAGGATGCGTCGCCAGGGCATTAACCAGCGCCGCTTCAAAGCGAAAAGACACCAAATTGTAATAGTCCGCATAATGACGTGTCAGACAAACGCCAAATTCCCGTATCAGTCCATGTTCATCGCCCTGAAGCGGCATACCGCTGACTGCCGCGATAATACCCGCTTCATCCACATGCAGACCAACCGTGCGTTCAGGGATATCCGCCGCTTCTGAAGGTAATCGCACCTCCGCAATGGCCTGCGTACCCACTATATTTCCGTCCGGATTGGCAATATGGATTTGACTCATCCATAGTTCTGTTTGTTCGTCCC
Source organism: Acidithiobacillus sp. HP-11 (assembly GCF_015100075.1). NCBI lineage: Bacteria > Pseudomonadati > Pseudomonadota > Acidithiobacillia > Acidithiobacillales > Acidithiobacillaceae > Acidithiobacillus > Acidithiobacillus sp. HP-11. The sequence goes on along the minus strand of NZ_JACKYY010000018.1, from coordinate 11,921 downwards.
CACGGCTGAGAGACTGATCACCAAGACGATTTCCCAAATGACCGGCAAATGGTGCCTCATAAACTGCAGATAAGGCACCAATAGCAAATCCCAGGTCAAAATGTTCTCCTGCCCAGCGTCTTTTCCCATAATTCAGACGCAGGGCAAAACCGTAATGGGAATTTTTTTCGATAATCTGAAAAGCATTTTCGGGATTTTCAGGCAAGTGAAAAGAGGCCAGAGGCAAATCACCAAATCCACAAAATCGGTAAACAGCTTCTGCATACGCCAGCCGATCTTCCACTGACCAGTCCGGACAGGATTTAAAATGTTGCTGCAGTTGCCGGAAGCTGACCTCAGCCGCCGATTGCTTGAGAATAGGATCACGCTGAATGTAGTGACAATCTTCGACCACCAACTGCAAAAAGCGATTGTAATGATTACAGTGAAAAATCACCGGCTCATTATCAATGGTGACTATGCCGGTGTTGGGGTCACGCTGGGGACGGATGGAAGGAAGCTGCATCATATTCTGCCACGCTCGATGGTCGTAAACCTGACTTTACAGATAGTCGAAACGCGCCAGGCTGCAAGTCCAAATTAGCGAAAAATAATCCTATGCGCGGGGATGATGCTTTTCGTGCAAGGCTTTGAGACGTGCCTGGGCGACATGGGTGTAAATTTCGGTAGTACCCAGATTCGCATGCCCCAGCATCAACTGAACGCTGCGCAAATCAGCACCATGATTGAGCAGATGGGTGGCAAAAGCATGGCGCAAACTATGGGGTGAAACCGACTGTTCAATACCGGCGACCTTTGCATAAGCTTCTATATTCTGCCAGAAACGCTGCCGCGTCATCGCCGCCCCGCGAGCTGTCACAAATACGGCTGCAGAAATACGCCCACCCAGAATCCGGGGGCGGGCATTTTGCAAATAAGCCGCTATTCGCTCAGCCGCCATTTCCCCCATGGGCACCAGCCGTTCCTTGCGGCCTTTGCCAAAAACCATCACCAGATCCGCACTTAGATCCAGTTGCCGCATTTCCAGATTGACCAGCTCGGAAACCCGCAAGCCGCAGGCATACATCAACTCCAGCATCGCCGCGTCGCGCAACCCCAGCGGCCGGGTCTGATCGGGCGCGGTCAGGAGGGCTTCAATTTGTGTTTCACTCAACACATGGGGCAAATAGCGGGCAAGACGAGGACTTTGCAAATTCTGGCTGGGGTTGTGGGTTACCCAACTCTCACGCAGCGCATAACCATAAAAACGGCGGATGCTGGACAGCATCCTGGCTACCGAACGCATTGCTGCGCCGGATTGCAGCTTTTGTCCAAGAATACGCGCCAGCATCCCGGCATCTGCACTCAATAAATCCGCGTCCTGCTCTGCCAGTGCTGAGCAAAGCTGGAGCAGATCCTGCCGATAGGCAGCCAGGGTGTTTTCGCCCAGATTTTTTTCGAGCCAGAGCGCATCCAGAAAGACATCAATACGCTGACGATCCTCAGACGGGGGTGATGCCATCGTCATGAGGCGGTTTAGTTAATCGAAATAAAAACGCAATACGACCAAAGGGTGAATCCATGCCAAGGGTCCTCCTGTGACCTGTCCGGCGCGCTGCGCGGTTCGCCAGATCGGCCAGAAACCCGTGGGATTCCCTTGGGCAACCGCCCGTTCGGCCAATTGTAGCCACCAATCAGCAGACGTTCCGGAAGCGGCGGCATAAAGTGCTCCCTGCCAGGTAAAATGCGCAGGGACCGGTTCGGACAACGCCCTATCCCGATAAGCAGCGAGAGTACTGAAATCCGGCCAATCCTCACGGCGCTGCCAACCGGCAAAGCCAAAAGTGCAGGCGGCAGCACTGAACAACACCTTACGAGCCTGGCGCAAACTGCGATGGGGCAAGGTCAGCAGGGTTCCCAGCCAGACGTATAAACGCATCAGCGCCTGGGGATCATGACGATGATCCCCCTCAATAATCATCAGGGTTACCGTCAGAAACAACTGCCGAATGGCATCCAGAGGCTGGTCGCCCAAAGCCCGGATCCGCCCCATGAAGGCGGGCAGATCACGCTCGCGCAGGGCATGCAGCAAGGGCTTATCCACTTCAGGATCGCGGCTCGCCCGCCCTTCCGGCACGACCACCGCAACACCGGGAGCCTGCTGCCAATGGCTATGCAGCAAAGCCAAAGCCCCCAAAGCAAAAGACCGGGCAGGCAGCCCGGCTGCCGCGTCATGCCATTCCCCAAACAGAATACTACGAAGGCCTTGCGCATGGCTGTCATCCGCCAGCCGCTGGGCCAGCCGATTCAGCACCACACGCCGGGCATTTTCGTCATCGGCCATGCTCTGCAGCAAAGGCACCAGATGCTCCAGATCAGCTTCTTCCACCGCTTTGGACAGAAGATCGACTTCCATATCCAGCGGCATGGGTGCACTGGCTTCCAGCTTGAGCAAATCCGGCAAAGGGGCGGCAGTCAATAACGCGCGTTTCTCTTCCTGGATACCTACCGCAGCGGCCAAGATCTCGACAGGAAGCTGCCCAGCAGCGGCCCAGATGGACTGACTATCCACCACCACCTGCAAGGCCTCCGTATTGCCCGCTGCACTCCACCAGTACGGCAGGATATCCTCCTGCCAGGCCGAATGGAGCAACAACTGCTGAGCCGGGTCGGCCCACAGGGCGGCCCGCCCAACAACAGACGCAGAACGCCAGCGTTCCAGGATTTCCCTGGACGCCGGCGTCATAATCAGATTATCCAAAGCGAACCCGGCCTTCGCCAGGAAGCGCAGCAGAAATCATCAGCCCAGTTTTTCTTTGATGCGGGCAGCCTTACCAGACAGATTACGCAGGTAGTAAAGCTTGGCACGACGCACATCACCGCGACGCTTGACTTCCACCTTGGTGACCAGCGGTGAATAAGAGGGGAAAACACGTTCCACACCTTCACCATTAGAGATTTTCCGCACCGTGAAGGCAGAATGCAGGCCACGATTGCGACGGGCAATGCAGATTCCTTCAAAAATCTGGATACGTTCGCGGTCGCCTTCCTTCACCTTGACATGCACGGCAACCGTATCGCCTGCGCCAAAAGCCGGAAGTTCCGACTGAACCTGTTCTTTGTTGATTTCATCAATGATGTTCACAGCCCTGCTCCTTCGCCTAGTATTACTGCACTTCGCCGTCCTGACGGCGATAATCATCCAATAACTTCTGCTCACGCGCACTCAAAACGCGCTGCGCCAACAAATCCGGACGCCGCTCAGCCGTACGCCCCAATGACTGTTGCAGGCGCCAACTACGAATCCGGGCATGATCTCCCGAAAGCAAAACTTCCGGAACCCTTACGTCCCCCACCACTTCCGGGCGCGTAAAATGTGGACAGTCCAGCAAGCCGTTATCCGCAAAGCTATCTTCGGCTGCCGAGTCCGCATGTCCCAACAAACCCGGTAATTGCCGGGCCACTGCTTCAATCAATACCAAGGCAGGCAACTCCCCACCTGCCAGTACATAATCGCCAATGGACCATTCTGCATCCACCGCCGCCAGCACCCGCTCGTCAATGCCTTCATAGCGGCCTGCCAGCAAAATCAATCCGTCTGCACCGGCAAAGCCCTGCACGGCTCCCTGCTGCAGACGCTGCCCCTGGGGGGACAGGTAAATCACCGGCGCCCCGGGGTTTGCTTCGCGTGCCGCAGCAATGGCTGCCAACAACGGGGGCGCCATCATCAACATTCCTGGACCACCACCAAAAGGTCGGTCATCCACGCGGCGATACGCATTATCGCTAAAATCGCGAGGGTTCCAGGCATGTATCTGGATCAGCCCACGCGCCTGGGCCCGCCCCAGTACCCCCTCGCGCAGATAACCGTGAATCAGCTCTGGAAAAATAGTGATGACATCAAAACGCATCACCAGTCCGCTTGCCAGTCCACGGTAATCAGTCCGGCACTCTGGTCCACCCCAGCTGCACTTGTATCTGACCAGGGAATCAGCAATTCCCCGCCTTTTTCATCGTCCAGTACCATAACGTCATTCGCACCGGTTTCGAGAAAAGCCGTCACTTTTCCCAAAAGCAGGCCTTCCTGATTCAGCACCCGCATGCCAATCAAGTCACGCCAGTAATATTCACCGGGCTCCAGATCCGGTAAATACTTCCGCGCAATTCTGATCTCCTGACCAATGAGGGCACGGGCCTGTTCCCGGTCACTGACTTCCGCCAGCTTGGCAACCACACCCTCACCCTGCATACGCCCCTCTTCCAACACATAAGGCCGTAGTTCAGAACCCAAAAACCAGGGTGAGTAGTCGAGAATGGCATCACGCAGATCCGTAAAAGAGAACACTTTTACCATTCCACGCACACCGTAGATGCCGGAAATTTTTCCCAGCACCACCCATTCTTCAGACTCAGGCGGCAGCGACACCCGTCTTACTCACGCCTTCTTTCTTGAAAAAGCTGGCTACTGTATCTGAAGGCTGCGCGCCCTGGCTGAGCCAGTAAGCGGCACGCTCTTTGTCGATGCGCAATTCGGCCGTAGCGCCAATGGGATTGTAAAAACCCAGGCGCTCAATGAAACGGCCATCGCGCCGGTTACGACTATCCGTCACCACGATGTGATAAAAAGGCCGCTTTTTGGCGCCGCCCCGGGCCATACGAATAACTACCATGTGTTCTCCTTAACCATGTCCTCTCCCACTGGACGGGAGAAAGGCGCGTATCGTAACTAAAAACAAGCTCTAACGGAAGGGTAAACCGCCCTTTAACATCGATTTGGGATTCATCCCCAATAAACGGCTGAGTCCACGTCCCCCTTTTCCCATTTTTTTGAACATTTTCTGCATCATCTCAAACTGCTTGAGCAGCTTGTTGACCTCCGTTACGGTGGTTCCAGCGCCTGCAGCGATGCGGCGACGGCGCGAAGCCTTGATGATTTCCGGATGCCGACGTTCGCCGGGCGTCATGGAATTGATAATGGCCTCCAGACGACGCATGGGTTTACCATCCTGCATGGCCGCCTGTGCCTCGGCGGGGAGCTCACCCATACCCGGCAATTTATCCATAATGCTCGACATGCCACCCATTTTTTCCAGCTGCCGGAGTTGCTGACGAAAATCTTCCAGATCAAAACCTTTCCCGCTGCGCAGCTTCTCGGTCATTTTCTGCGCTTGCTCAACATCGACATCCTGTTGAACCTGCTCAACCAGGCTGACAATATCGCCCATGCCCAAAATACGCGAAGCCAGTCGATCCGGATAAAAAGGTTCCAGACCCTTGCGGATTTTTTCGCCAATACCCATAAACTTGATGGGCTTGCCGGTAATGGCCCGCACCGACAAGGCGGCCCCACCACGCGCGTCACCGTCAGCCTTGGTCAAAATGACACCGGTCAGCGGCAAGGCATCATTAAAAGCCTTGGCCGTGTTGACAGCATCCTGACCTGTCATGGCGTCCACCACAAACAGCAACTCCACCGGCTGGACGGCAGCGGTCAAAGCCTGAGCTTCCGCCATCATGGCGTCATCCACATGCAGGCGTCCGGCGGTATCGACAATCAACACGTCAAATACCCCGCGCTGCGCTGCCTCTAAGGCATCTTTGGCAATCTGCACCGGCTGCTGATCTGGACGGGATGGAAATACTTCTACCTCAATATCCTTGCCCAGATGCGCCAACTGCTCCATGGCAGCAGGCCGATAAACGTCGGTACTCACCATCATGACCCGCTTTTTTTCTTTGTCCTTGAGCCACAAAGCGAGCTTGGCACTGGTCGTGGTTTTACCGGAACCCTGCAACCCGGCCAAAAGAATCACTGCCGGGGGTCGGGCACTCAAATCCAGCCGGTCATTGTGCTCGCCCATGAGCTTGACCAGCTCATCATTGACAATCTTGATAAACACCTGCCCTGGCGACAGGCTTTTCACCACTTCCTCCCCCAGCGCCGATTCGCGCACCTTGTTGATGAAGTCTTTCACCACCGGCAGCGCCACATCGGCTTCCAGCAAGGCCAAACGCACTTCACGCAGGGCGTCACGAATATTGTCTTCGCTCAAACGCCCCTGGCCACGCAGGTTTTTAAAAGTCTGGGTGAGTTTTTGGGTCAGATTGTCAAACATGGGTCCCCCTCATATCAGGGGTGGATTTTGGACTGTATGACGCAGTCGTGCAATGGCGGACGCCATTCCAGCCGCTGGCCGGGTTCAACGCCATAAAACCTAATGCCGCCAGCGGCTACTTCCAGGGTCATTACTGCAGCACGGCAAAATCGCCAACGCCAGGGGGGCAAATCGCTATGACAAGCAGTAACCCGCCTGTTCTGGTCCAGAAAAATCACGTCCATGGGGAAAACCATGCCTATGCTGTGAATACTGCCTACGTGCATCAATAGCAGTCCTGCGTCAGCATTGAGATGACTTTTCCCTAACAGCCCACGCAGACGATCTCCAAAATGACTGGCGCAAGACACTTCTGTCCATAAAATGTCTTCTCCCCGAGAGATACAGCCTACTGACATCAATATCCGCCCTCCTGTAAAAATTTCATGTAAATCACAAAAGCCAGCATCAGGAAGGTAATCGGAAAAATAAAAACCACCAGCGGCGCCAAAAGCTTGACTGGTGCTTCAAGAGCCAATTTTTCTGCCCGCAAAAAACGCTCTTCCCGTCGCTGTTCTGCTTGAGCACGCAATACTGGTCCCAGATCTCCGCCACGCTCCTCTGATTGAACCAACGCACTGACCAGACTGCGTACTTCCGTCAACGATACGCGCTCTCCAAAGCGTCGAAACACATCCATTTTTGCCGTACCGGATCGCAACTCCCGAATCATGATCGCGAACTCGTTGTGCAGCGGGCCTGCAGGCCCCTTATCAACAGCCACCTGCATCGCACTGGTTAAATTAAGCCCTCCCTCAATCATAAGGGTGATGAAATCCAGGTAAACCGGTAACTCTTTTAGAATAAGACGCCCACGCCGCTTGGCCTGTTCAACCAACCAGATGTCAGGATAAAAGCTCGCAAACAACATAGTCAAAAATAACAGCCAAACATTGAACAACCCTGAAACCCGATATAACAACACACAAAAAATCAAGGGTACCGTCGTACTCAGAACTTTCAGTGCAACAAACTCTCTGGAACTCAGCAAGTAGTGCATACCCGCTCTTTGTAACCGTTGATGTACCGGTAACAGCAAACGATCGGGAATGAAAATAACCAATGTTGAACGAACAAATTGAACTATGGGCCAAAGCAGCCTCAACCCTTTGGGTAAAGGATCCATGTAGTCCCTGGGCGAGGGCTCCATCTGGCGTGCCAGATAACCCAAGCCATAAATTGCAACAGCAATAGACAACCCTATCAGTACGGCAATTAACCATATTGTTAGCTTTGTCATACTTCAATACTCACAATTTTCCGTATCCAAAAATAACCCAAAAACTCACAAAGAATGGCAACGGCCAATACTGCCCATCCCTGGGTCGTACTAAATAATGCACCCATAGCTTGCGGCTCGATTTGCAAGAGGGCCAAAATAATCAATGCAGGAAGCGCCGTCATGACGATCCCCTGAAGACGGCCCTGCGCAGTCAATGCTTTTATTTTCTGTTCCATCATCAGTCGCTTGCGAATAGTTTCTCCCAGTCGTGCCACTGTATCTGCAAGGCTGCCTCCGACTTCCCGACTAATTCGCAATGCGGAAGCGACCAGTTGTACATCTGGACTAGGTATACGTTCCGCCAGATGATCAATCGCATCTTCAAAAGCAGCTCCAAGACGCTGTTCTCGCACCACCAAACCCAACTCCTGACTGATGGGCGGACTGAGATCACGAGATAGCCCCTCCATAGCCTGTTGCAAATTAGCACCAGAACGCAGTCCACTGGCCAACATCATCAGCGCATCTGGCAACTGCGCATGCAGTCGGTCCAAGCGTCGCTTCTGCAGCCAACGCATAATCAGGCGCGGCAGAAGCAGGATCAAAAAGGCAGCCCCGGCAGCGACCACAACTGACCCCGATGCCCACCACGTCAGAACAGGCAGAACAGCCAGCAACATAAGATTCAATTTCCAGAGCAACACGGGGTCCGCAAAAATGAAAAGACTTTTCAACCCCATTTGACTGTCCCGAGCGAAGCGGTTTTGTCCTCTATACAGAAGCTGACGGGCAGCAAATGATAGCAGCAGAGTCAGGCCCAGAACGGCCATAAAGACTAGAAAAGCAAATGCTTCATGTCGCAACACGTCTCTCCCACTCAAAAAAGAAGCTCAGACAAATCGTAAAACAATAAACATTGTAATCAGCATTACATTTTCAGCCATAACACACAGCTGCTTTACAGAATCATTTAATCATAAGCTAAAAATTCTAAAAAGATGTTCAATAATCATAATAAATATATTATAACTACATGTTTTTTATCTATATATAAACTGATAAACAAAAATTATAAAACCATGAAAGAGGTCTTTATCCATTTGATATATGATATTGACATTATGAAAAATAACAGTATTATTTTTGAAAATATTATAGATGTATCAACTTCCGTAATGGAGGGAGCGAACGATGTGGTTAAAACTATTGGCCCAGACAAAACTTCAGGGCACAGATGCAACGCTTTTGAACAACAATTTACAGCTATCCCCGACACAGATGGCCCAACATTGGCGTGATCTAGGCTGGCTGCGACAGATAAAAACCTACCGTATTCATCGACAAAGCAAGAGCTGGCAAACACATTGCTGGTGGCGCTACCCTGCGGGGCGCTGGCCCACCCCACCACGGGAACTGATCGTTCGGGCGCAAAGGGAAGCCACGGGGAACACCCCAACTCCGCACACAGTCATGACCTCACTGGAAATCGCGTCAAGCTTCGTCTGCAATGACACTCCCATGCAGATCATACTGTTTCATCTCGACACACAAAGAATACTAACTGCTGTAGAAATGCAAAAAATTCAGGCAGGGCTAACCTTCCTGCACAGCAGATTAGAAATAGAATACCCTTTTCATCCTGAACTAAACCCAACAGATTTACGTATTGCACAATTACTGGTTAATGGTATTGGTCAAAGCCAAATTGCACTGCAACTTGGACAGAGTGAAAGCACCATACGTTCCCGGATAGCCGCACTATGCCGACGCCATGGGGTGCCAAACAGGCGCATGCTCCTCGCGCGCCTCCTAAGGACCATTGGCAGTAAAAAACAAATCGCCACGTTGCCTTTCGGGGCCACTTCTGACTGGAGTGAACAGCATGCGTCACAGATTTAATATTTTCTTCTTTCTGACATTATCTTTAGCAGGATCAACATCTATCCTTGCAGAAAATGGTCAAGATCTCCCCTTTCTGGGGCGATACCCCGGAAGCGTAGTGGATAATTATCGCAGTGCTCATTACGATGAAATAACAATTCCACTGGGACCATTAGGTAAAAATGCTCTAACCCGTTCTGAAACACTGGAGGGCCAAATCACCTATATCAAATATCAGGTTCCCAGAGATCGCTCGCCATTAGAAGTGATTCGCAACTATCAACAAGCTTTGCAGCATGCAGGGTTCCACATTTTATGGCAGTGCGCCAATCATAATTGCAGAACCAATGGAGATGCATCCATTAATACATCTCTCTGGCGAAACGCGCCGACAGGCTATACAGGAGGCGTGGAAAATTTTCTTTTTGATGACGGGCGCATGTTAACAGCAGAACATCGAGCTGCTGATGGAGTACGTACTTTAGTTTTCATCAACGACAACACCCTGTTCGGTCACTCCCAGGATGCTTCAGTATATGCAATACAGACGCAGCCTATGCAAAACGGGATGGTGTCCAGTTCGTCTGACCCTCTGACTAGCGAGAACATGCTCTATGAACTGAATAATAAAGGGCAATTTTCTTTGCATTTACCTTTTGACTTCAATCGCTCAACCCTCAGGACAGATGCCCAACCCTCCTTGAAGGCATTGAGTGATCTGCTAAAGAAGCATCCACAGTTACATGTACGAATTGAGGGACACACAGATCAGGCAGGTGCAGAAAGCTACAATCAAAAGTTATCTGTCACTCGGGCGGTAGCTGTTAAAAACGCCTTAATTGCCGAAGGCATTGATCCCCGGCGCCTTGAAACAACAGGCTATGGATCAAGCAGACCCTTAGTTAGCAACGATACTGAGGCAAATAGAGCCATCAACAGACGCGTAGAAATTATTAAAATGGCATAATCGTAACTTGATTCTATCGTACCGAGCAGGATCCTTTCACAAGCCGGGAATCCTTATTTCGTTCTCAGCCATCAACCACATCCAGAGGATGTAAGTTTGCAAACCGACTCTTAAGTTGTACTCATGCTATTACTCCAGCAGCTCAGAAGTATTTGCTGCAAAATTTAGCTTCACTTAAACCGAGCGATCCAGCACCCTGAAATTTCTTCCACACATATCCTCGCCCACTACTATGTGATAAAAATCTGCGAGCACATGGTTAGCCGCAGTTGCAGCTGCGTCCATAAATAAACTGATACACCATTGTAACAAAAACGAGCATCAATCTGCCACACGTCACACTATAACTCAACAACAAAAGTTACCATATTTAAACTATACAATAACGTTATTTGTCATAAATTTAATACAAAACATCAGAAAAAAACTATAAAATAATATTTATACTATAAAAAGTAATAATTGTTAAAAAAATTAAATCATAAACCATAATTACAAAAAAATATTTATTCAATATTTACAAATAATTAAAAAATAAAATGCGTGACTATTGACCATATTGTCCATGTTTTTATAGTGTGCTTAAATAATACAACACCAATCAATTAACCGGCCATTATGGAGGATTCATGAAACATTATTTATCCACGTCAAACCAGCAAAAAGAGTGCGGTCAAGGAATGACAGAATATCTTATCATCGTTGCCCTCATAGCCATAACTGGAATTGCAGTATTTTCCTATTTTGGGCAGACGTTACGCCATCAAATGGCGGGTATTTCCCAGGAACTATCGGGTAAAAGTGGAGGAACCGAAATCACTGCAGCGCAAGGCACTGCGGGGCAAGCAACAGGCAATGCCGCCATTCAGAAAAATATGAGCGATTACAAATCTGACTTAGGAAAATAACTTTTCTTAATTTATAATTTTTATTCATTCCAATTGACAAATAATTTCACACGCACCTATCCGGATCATCAACTTCATATAAATATGGAATTTATCATGCGTTCAACGTCTATAAATATGATATTTACTGCGAAAAAAATCGCAGAATCCGGACAGGCAGCGTTATTTTCTGTTGCTTTAATTCCAGTCATACTGTTAGCAGTGTTGTTTGTTTTTAATACCGGACAGCAAACAGCTGTCAAACTTAAAACCCAGAATGCGGCTGACGCGGCAGCATTTTCAGCCATGCAAATGGAAGCGCGCGAACTAAATTTTATTGCTTACACCAATCGTGCTATGGTGGCAAATCAAGTAGCTATTGGTCAGACAATCAGTCTTGTTTCCTGGGGAAGATACATAAATAGTCTGGGTGTTAATATCCGGAATGTTGGAAATTTTGCCCAGATCATTCCAGGTGTAGGCTCAATCATAGCCACCATTACCAATGCCATTGCACAAAGCACCAACGTGCTGAATCAAAGCATCGAAACTGCAAGCAACGTCTTACTACCCGCATTGGATTTAGCCGATTCGGCTTTGAGTGGTTCGCAAGAAGCCTATCATCTTGCTAACGGTGTTTTCGATCCAGGAGGAGGCAACAATCATCCCGGTGGAGCAATGACAGCAGTTGCTGAAGGTTCCTCGCTGTTTTAAGTGGGTAGCTTGAGATCCAGCTTACCCAGTACGAGGTAAGCCATGTTAATAAAATTCTTGTGGGTGCGATAGCCCCGTGCCCTGGATTTGGCGGACTGGAGCAGACTGTTGAAACC